>JAHEBE010000096.1 GCA_024642365.1 Algoriphagus sp. | reverse complement strand
GGAACGAGTACCGAGTCCACAACAGTTGCTCCTAGGCGCTCCATGTCCTGAAGAGCTTGGTTGAAAAGGGCGGAGATTTCAGGATCAGGATCCTGCTCACTTAGCGTCCGAAATACCCCAATTCTTGCACCTTTCAATCCATCTTTATCGAGATATTGGAGGTAATTACTTTCTGATTTTCCCTCCGAATAGGCCGTCAAAGGATCTTTCGGATCAATTCCTACCATGGCTTGCATCACTCGGGTAGCATCTGCTACAGATTTACACATTGGACCCACTACATCATTTCTCAGGTAAAGCGGTACGATTCCTTCTCGACTGATTAGTCCCAAGGTACTTCTGAAACCTACCAAAGCATTATGTGAGGATGGGCCGCGGATGGAGTTGCCAGTATCAGTACCCAGTCCGATCGTTCCTAAATTCGCTGCCACAGCAGCTCCTGTACCTCCACTTGATCCCGCCGGAACATAATCGAGATTGTAAGGATTACGGGTGATGCCTGCCGTCGAACTTTCCGAATGCATCGGGGAAAATGCCCACTCCGCCATATTTGACTTCGCTAGAATGATTGCACCTGCGGCTTCAAGTTGTCGGATAATAAAAGCGTCCGATTCAGGATAAAAGTCCGCCAAAGCCAATGACCCAGCTGTAGTTGGCATCCCGATCGTATTGATATTGTCTTTGACAATCATCGGAATCCCGTGGAGCGGGCGAAGTTTACCCGTTTTTTTGAACTCCTCGTCTAAGGCCTTAGCCTGCTCGACTGCATTTGGATTGAGGAGGGTCAGCGCATTAATTTTTGAATTCACGGAATCAATCCGACCGATATAAGCCAAGACTAAAGCTTCAGCTGTCAACTCTCCGGATTGATATTTTTGGTGAATCGTTTCAATTGATAGTTCCTCTAATTGAAGAATAGCTTTTGGCTTCTCAGGAAGACAAGCGCTGCAAATCAAAACAAAGGCAAAAATGAAAATAGCTCCAAGTTGTTTCATGCAAGGAATTTCTAGATTTTTTCAAATTTCTTAACTGTCCGCTCAGTCAGCACATCTCCGGTATGCTTGGTGTTTTGAGGTTCAAAAAGCAAAAGCCAAACTTCCTCATCTGCAATCGGATAATGTTCTACTCCTCTGGGAATGATCAGCATTTCCCCTTCGTTTAAGGTGATGCTTCGATCTCGGAATTCAATTCGAAGGGTTCCTTTAAAAATCATGAAAAGTTCGTCTTCGCCCTTATGATCATGCCAAACAAACTCTCCTTTCACTTTGGCAAGTTTTACATCCTGCCCATTGAGTTCACCAATGATCTTCGGACTCCAATGTTCTTTGATGAGGTCAAATTTTTCGTTGAGGTTGACTTTATTCATGGCATATTGAAATTGTGGATAGAATTCCAATTTAGGCTAAATTTTAAAACGAGTACAGAATAATTGGGATTGGTTTTCGAAGCTCGATCCACGTATATTGAAGGGAAACTTCTTTCTATTTTGAGACTAAGACAAGTCAACTCCTTAAAAGTAAATTTATTCACCGCAGCCTTGTTGCTTTTTGGCTTGTCTTTTTGTCAACCTAAAGAACGATCCATGCTTGTAAAGGCTTCCGCCTATAATTCACTAGAAGCCCAAACAGACAATGCCCCCAACATCACCGCATGGGGAGATACCCTCAAGCCTGGCATGAAAGCTATCGCAATTTCCCGGGATTTACTTGATTCAGGATTGATCTATCAAAAAGAGGTACGAATCGATGGATTCGAAGGAACCTATGTTGTTTTGGATAAAATGAAGCGGCGTTATACCAAAAGAATAGACATCTATATGGGAGAAGATCTCAAAAAGGCCAAAGAATGGGGCGTTCAGGAAGTCACCATTCATTGGATTCCGGAGAAGAAAAAAAGCCCACAGAAACTTGAGAAATAGTAATTATTGCTTAAAAAGCAGTGCTTACGGGTAATACTTTCAGCTACCAAAACGAAATTTGAGTGTTCGTTTTTCAGTTTTAATAACTAGTTACGGAATCCTCAGCTTTTAAGCCTCCAAAAAAATAATTTCATTGCCCGACCAACGGTTTTCAGGCTTTGCCTCGTATTGGCTATGAATCAAAAAATAAATGTTTCACGAAAACTAAAATCGACATGCTTAAGAAAATTTTAATCGCTTCCATTTTTATGGGAATTATCACGGGATGCCAACAGGACGATGCATTACCCGGAGAGGATTTGACTGTTACCGAAATTGTCGAAGCAGAACTTCCACAGACAGCGTCAAATTTTATCTTGACCAATTTTGAAGGAGAAGTAATTACGTCTGCTTTTCGGATTAATGATGGAGGGACGGTTTCTTTTGAAGCTAACCTTACCAATGATATGAACTTGACGTTCGCTGCCAATGGAAGATTGGTTGCCTTTGGTGAAGATGGTGCTGAAGTAGATTGCGAAGGAAAGCATCGAAGACATGGTGCATTTGGAAAAAGCCCTGAAAAATCTGACAAAGACCATCCTAAGCCAACCCTCTTGGAGCTGAAAGACCTTCCAGCCAAAGCAGTGAATTATTTAAAGGAGAAGTATCCGAACAATGAGATCCTGAAAATTATTTTCTTGGAGCGCAATGAGCTGAATCAATACCATGTTTTGGTAAAAGAGATCGGAATCGTGGTATTTGATGATGCGGGCACATTTGTCAAACTAAAAGAAAAGCCTGAAAGACCTTGTGCCAATTTCCAAAAAATTGAAATTGATGCCCTCCCTGCAGCAATCACTTCCTACATCGAAGCGAACTATCCGGACAATGAAATCCTAAGGGCTCGAAAGGGAACAAGAAATGATAAAGTGGAAATCCATGTATTAGTGAAAGAAGTGGGCGTTCTAATATTCAATGGAGAAGGAGTCTTTATTGAATTAAAGACCTGCGGAATGGACAAAGATTAGGTTTATTTTAGATTAGGTAGCTGGCCGGGAATCGAAAGATTCCTGGCCTTCCTTTAAATGTAAACATGGTAGAAAAAATAAAACAGCTGGTCAAAGGATGTAAGTCTAATGAGCGAAATGCCCAAGCGGCATTGTATAAGATGTTTTATGGCTACGCTATGAGTATATGCCTCCGGTATTCTAATTCCAGGGTCGAGGCGGAAGAAATCCTAAACGATGGTTTTTTGAAGGTCTTCTCAAAAATAGATCTCTACAATCCGGAGTTGGAAATCAAAGGGTGGATGCGCAGGATTTTTGTGAATACTGCGATTGATCATTTTCGAAAAAACACCAAACACTACCATCAAGAGGATATCGAAAAAGTAAGTGAAATCAGTTCCAATGACATTACCATTTTGGATTCACTTTCAGCAGGAGAAATCATGAGCCTTGTCCAAAATCTACCGCCATCTTATCAACTCGTCTTCAACTTATATGTAGTGGAAGGCTTCAAACATCATGAGATTGCCGAGCAACTTGGGATATCCGAAGGGACATCAAAATCGAATCTGTCGATAGCTAGAGCAAAATTAAAGCAGGCTTTAGAACAAAAAACTTATTGAGAACTAATGGAAAATTTTGATCAAAACATAAAGGAGAAATTAGACAGCTATCCCACTTCTGAAATTCCATCAGAAGCGGAGATGTTGAAATTCATGCGTCTACTCGACGAAGCCTTACCTCAGGACTCCAAAGTAATTCCGATTGCTCCATTAGCTTCGACAAAATTCAAATCGAATAGTTGGCTTAAAATTGCAGCAATTTTCATCCTCTTTTTGCTGGCCTCCATTGCAGCCTATCAAATGGGTCAAGTCAGCATTGAGTCTGGTGAGCAGCTAGCACTTGCGGTTGAATTGCCTGATCATTCTACGATTACGATGAAAGAAAATTCAAAAGTCGAATACAATCGAGTGCGCTGGTTTTTTGATCGATCTTTGAATTTTTCAGGGGAGGGATATTTTGAAGTAGAAAAAGGAAAAACATTTACCGTTCATTCCAGTCTTGGTTCCACTCAAGTTTTGGGGACAAGTTTTACGATTAATTCCGGTGATCAAACCTATGAAGTGGCATGTTTCACAGGGAAAGTTTCTGTCGTGTCCAATACCTCACCTGACGAAATTATCTTGATGCCTGGAGACGGAGTTATTTTGAAAAGTGCAAATTTTACTCCGTATCAAATGCAGTCTCTTGAAAAGCCAAATTGGATTGCTGGAGAATTCTATTTTGAAGAGGAGAATTTCAGTCAAGTCATTGAGATTTTGGAAAAACAATACCAAGTGAAAGTCTCCTATCCAGCCGAATATGAAACCATGAAATACACCGGCTATTTCGATAATAAAAACCTTGAAAAGGCACTGAGGTTAGTTTGTGAACCTTTCGAATTAACCTACGAAATCAATGGAAAAACCATCCAATTTAAGCCCTGAATTAATCCTTCAAATAAACGAGCAGTCTAATCTGCTCTAGTTTAGGTTCTATTTTTCCAGTGGAAAATCTTCCGCTGGAAATTTGCATGTCATCGAATTTTCAAATTGAGCTCACCACTACTCCAGATGCTTAAGCCAGTAAAGCTGATTCTGTTTCTTTTAATTTTTATACCGAAAATTAGTTTCGGTACGGAGACGGTACTGGTCAATGAATCCTTTGAAAATACGCCATTAAAAGAAGTACTTCAGGTCCTTCGAAAAAATTATAAGCTCAAGATTGCATTTAGTGAACGAAATGTCCGGGGGATTTCTGTCCATGCCGATTTGGATAATCTTTCACTTGAAAATTCTTTCCTCCGAATTTTAGAAAACACAAACTTGACTTTTGAATTGCTTGATGAAAAAACGATCATCATCAAGAAAAAACCGCAGGAGGTATCAACGGCTCCATTGGAGATTAAGGGCGTAATTTCTGATGCCGAATCCGGTGAAACGCTTCCCTATGCTACCATATGGGCTGAGGGAAATGAAAAAAACTTCTTGGCCAATGAAGAGGGATATTTTCTAATTCCAGATGTCAAAGACCTCAAAAAGATCAGAATCTCTTATTTAGGCTATCGGGATACTACCATCGAATTAGCTAGCAATAATCATTACAAGCGACTAAATATTGGGTTAAAAGCCAAGTTTACTGATCTGGAAGAATACACCATTTCAGATCAGGAAATAACCCATTTTACGACCAGCGGGCAAATCGGGAAAGTTACCTATGATCCAGTCACAGCTAGACAACTCCCTGTGGTGGGAGAAGTGGATGTATTTAGGTCGCTGCAACTCTTGCCTGGGGTAAATGCCACCAACGAAGTGTCTTCAGGACTGAATATTAATGGGGGAACTTCCAACCAAAACCTGGTGCTTTTTGATGGATTTACCGTGTACCATGTCGATCATTTTTTCGGGTATTTCAGCGCCTTCAATCCCAATGCAGTTCAATCCGTCCGATTATATAAAGGGGGGTTTGATGCCAAATATGGCGGTCGTGTCTCCAGTGTGGTGGACATTTCCGGAAAAGATGGAAATCGAAATGAAACTAAAGGATCGTTGGGCTTTAATTTGTTAAGCGTCAATACTTCCTTAGAGATCCCCCTTTCTGATAACGGGACTACCCTATTCTTCTCAGGTCGGAGATCCTATACTGACATTTGGGCCAGCTCCTTATTCGAAAATATCTTCAGCATTTTTGAAACCAGCCTTCAGGAAAATCGGCCTTTTGTGAATTCTCGAACGGTCGAACAAGACATTACTCCCAATTTCTATTACTCAGATCTCAACTTTAAAATCTCGTCAAAAATTGGCGCAAAAAATCAAGTTTCATTTAGCTTTTACGACAGCAATGACGCCTTGAATTATACTGAAAACTCCCTCGTGCAATACCGGGACACTTTGAGTGTTTCGACTCGCAAAATCGGCGTGATCAATTGGGGGAATGTGGGGAGCTCCTTGAATTTTTCGAGGCAATGGAATGCCAATCATTATTCATCAGCGCTTGCCTCCTATTCATTTTATGAAAGCTCCTTTCAGGAAATCAGTACCACAGAGATTACCTCTAAAAAATGGGGGAAATTTGAATCAGTGGAAGACCAGGTACAGTTAAATAATATCCAGGATATCAGTTTCAAAGTCGATCATGAGTGGATAATAAGTAATGCCAGTCTACTAGAGACGGGAGTCTCTGCTTCGATCTATGATAATACCCTGAATTATGTCGCCAATGATTCGACCTTGGTGAATAAAGTAGAGTCCAATGAATATTTGCTAGCGCATTATTTACAAGGCACTTTTTCGCTCTCAAACTCCTTGTCTATCACTCCCGGGATCCGAACAAACTACTTATCCACAACAGGAGATTTTTATGTTGAACCCCGATTTTCTTTTTTACAAAAGTTGAATTCTAACCTTCAACTCAAAGGAGCAACAGGTATTTACCACCAATTCATCAACCAGTCAAATACCAAAAATTCACTGGAGGGAAACCGTGATTTTTGGATTCTGGCAAATGGAGAAAATGTTCCTGTTCAGCGCGCTTGGCATGGAATGTTGGGACTGGAATACACCAAAGACAATACCCTCTTCACGCTAAATCTTTTCAAGAAAAATTTCAATGGCTTGACCGAATATGCCTTCCGAAATGGAAGTCTGATCACCCAATTTGAGGATAATGACCGAGTTTTTACAAGGGGTGATGGAGTAGCAAAAGGCATCGAATTAATGGTAAAAAAGGATTTTAATAATTTTTCTTCCTGGATTACTTACACCTTGTCTGAAGTCAAATACCAATTCCCAAAGATTAATTTAGGCCAACCTTTCTTTGCCGATCATGATCAACGCCATGAGTTTCATTGGTTCGGAGTTTATACGATTAAGAATTTCGAATTTTCTGCAACATGGATTTACGGTTCGGGGAAACCCTATACTGTTTATGAAGAAATCCTAAACCGGCCTCCGGCAAATGGCAGCAAAGGACCAGAAATAATCCTGCTGAATATTCCGGAGCGGAATGGGGCGAGACTTCCTGCCTATCATCGGATGGATATCAGTGCGAGGTATTTGATGAACTTCGGCAAATCACAAGCAAGCCTTGCGTTTAGCGTCTTCAACCTGTACAACCGCGAAAATATTCTGGACACAAAAGTTTCAGTGCTTGCACCAAAAAACCCTCGAAACGATCGGGAACGAATCGTCACTACCTCCAATATCCCACTAATGGGAATCACTCCAAATATTTCCTTTGAGATTAAATTTTAGACTAATTCAAGTCCAATCGTTATCAAATTATTTTTTAGCTGTATACCAAATTGGTGAACCCCAAGCACGTTCAACAATGCTGTCTGGAACATCTTTTGGAAATTTCACCCCTTCTCTCATTGCATCATAAAAAGTCCACCTTGCTGTTGGCAACTGAAGAACACGCATGTAATAAAAAGCATGATGGGAAGCATCAAAATCCGGATCAGTCCAAACTGCCATCAGTTCGCTACTTCCTTTAGTCTTGTCAAAAGCTCCCGTAGCAGGATCTATTGGGGCAGATAGGTTTGCAACTTTCCCACCTGCATCGATAACCCGGCCATCACTTGCCGCCACATTGTAAATCTTTTCCTTCATTTCTCCATTTTCAACCCAGCCTTTGATGATCTGAATTCGATCCAATCCCGGACCATTGGGATCTTTGGATGCCCAAACTAAAAAGCTTGGGTTCTTCCCTGCAGCTACCGCAGGCAGATCTCCTCCCATTGGGATTCCACCAGCCTGTCCTGCTTTTACTAGCTCATCATAGGAAGCATAGGAAGAAGCCAAATCAAAGCCTCCAAACATTCGGCATTTGATTCGCACCCCGCTCGTCGCAAAAGTTTCTTTCGCTTTCATCGCATCCCAAATATCCTCTCGAGTATTGGCAGGTGCCCAGACACCAGTCAATGCTCCAGGGTTGATATCATAGGCTTCTGCCCAGCCATCGACCGCTTTCGTAGCGCGACTTTCTGCACTTAAATCAGCCAATCCATGGCTTCCGACTTTGTAATTATCATCCGAAGTATTTCCTGGCATACCATTATGGTTGTCTGTTCCTCCCACAAATCCATATTTGTATGGATTTACCCCGAGCTTGTCCTCATAGTCCAAGCCTTTCTTTAAGCCATAGCGAACAAAGTTTTTCTCGAGATAGGTACGCCCGCTGTACTTCTCCAGAGAAGTTGCATTTTCAAAATTGGCAAACTCATCTTCCGCCCAAAATCTGGGAACTACTTCTGAGTTTCCTTTGATCTGCATCATCTCGATTAGGGGTTCATATTCTTGACGTGTCCGCGCATAGTCGGCAGTAATTGGATTTCCCTCAGAATCATTTTCATCAAACATTTTGCCCTTGCTGGCATTGCTATTATGTGGGATGGCGAGGACGGTATTTCCTGCTAGGTTTTCTTTTTTCAACCAATCCCAAAGAGCTTCCTCTCGAGGGATTTCGTAGGAACTCACAGGCAACTCAGTTACTTTATTTGTTCTGAAAATTACATTTCGGTGGAGATTGGCTCCTCCTGGAGCTGAAGACCACTCAAAGGCATGAAGCGTGGTAAACTTTCCTGGCTTGTAGTACTTTTCAGTCGCTGCTTGAATTTCCTTCCAACCGCTTTTGGTTGTTTCGAAGCCTTGAAAAAATTCAGGATGGGTGGGGTTTTCGCTTCGATTATTTCCTGCCACATATTTGATGAAAAGGGACATGGCTTCCTCGTAGGTTTTGGCATTTCGAATAGCCGTCGTCGCTTCATGATCATTGCCCGGCGCACCCGGTGTCATCATACTGTACATCTCACCCAAATATTCAGCATGATCTGTTACAGCACAAAAGTCAAGGGGCGCATTGATCCGCATTTTGATATCGTGACTTAAAACCTCCTCACCCATAGCAAAACGGTAGGCATCCTCTGGCCGAAGTCTTGCCCCGCCAATGTAGGCATCCAAAGAATAGGCGGTGTGAACGTGAGTTTCTCCAAAATAGGCGTTTTTCATCGGGTTGCGGACAATGCTATCCGCGGCTGTTTCTCCTGATATTACCCCCATTTCATTTTCAGACTTATTAGCCGAACAGCTTGCCAGTAGGACTATGAAGGCAAAGGCAATTGCGAAAGTTGATTTTTTCATATGCATGGTTAGTTCGTTTATGGGTTAAAAATTTAGCTCCAGAAACCTAAGACCCGATCGATCAGCCAAAAGCCCGCAATCGAGCCAATGGTATAAGCAGGAATTTTTTTCCAGAATGAATTGAATGATATTTTCTTTATAATAAAGTGAATTATAAGTAGCATCACTGCGATGAATGCTAATTGACCAAGCTCGACCCCGACATTAAAAAATGCCAAAGCGGCTGGTACCTGGGTCTGTGGCAATCCGATATCTGAAAGCGCGCCCGCAAATCCTAATCCATGAAGTAAGCCAAAACTAAAGGCTACAACCCAAGGCTTTTTGGCAGAAAAAGTTTCTGCTCCCGCTTGCAACTGGATCAGTTCATAAGCCAGAAACATAATGCTCAAAGCGATGGTGGCTTCCACTGGTGGACCTGGCAAACCCACAACCCCCAAAGCGGCTAGGGATAAGGTGATGCTATGTGCTACTGTAAAAGCCGTAATTGTGGCAATCAATCGTTTCGTTCCAGATACAATAAGTAACAAGGCAAGTACGAACAGTAGGTGATCTGGCCCCAGCAAAATATGCTCAATTCCCAATATCAAATACGTAGTTGCTGTGTTGAGTAGTGTCTCTTCCGCTGGAATAATAGCGCTAGCGCTTGCCGGTCGGATGGTAAAAGAAAACGTTTCTCCATTCAATAAGGCGACATAGACGATCACATCCACGACTGTTTCTTCCAATCCTTTAATAGAAATCGGCATCGAATGGATGTCTCGATTACTTGTAAATTGGTAACGGAGCAAAGCACCTCCACCGGCTTCGGTTGGTGGTTCCTCTTTGACTAGTTCAAACCAATCTGGAAAAACCGGCCGGATATTTAACACCATGTCATCGATCCTTGGGATTTTCCAAAGCACCTCAAACTGATTCTCGGAAGTTTGATTTACCTGAAGTAAAGCCGGACGCATCTCATGTGCCG
>JAHEBE010000095.1 GCA_024642365.1 Algoriphagus sp. | reverse complement strand
AAGGAAGCTTTCGAGATGTTGGCAGATCGAGAGGAGCTAGGCGAATGGAATTCAACTGTACTTTTTAAAGAAGATTGGCACAAAGGCGTTATCGGCATCGTAGCCAGTCGTTGCATTGAGAAATATTATAGACCCACGATTATTTTGACTGAGTCAAATTCAAAAGCTACAGGAAGCGCAAGGTCTGTAGTCGATTTTGATATTTATGAAGCCATTGCTGAATGTTCCGATTTATTGGAGCAGTTTGGTGGTCATATGTATGCCGCTGGATTGACGCTTTCGGTGGAAAATGTCCCAGCTTTTCAGGAAAAATTTGAGTTGGTCGTAAAAAGTAGAATTCAGGAAGTTCACCGTAAGCCTGTCATAGAGGTGGATGAGGAATTGCTTCTGGATCAAATAAATTTCAAGTTTTATAATATCTTGAAACAAATGGCGCCTTTTGGGCCAGGAAACACTGAACCGATTTTCAAAATCTCCAATGTCCGCGCCAAGAATGTGACAGTATTGAAAGACAAGCATTTGCGTTTTGAAATTGAACAAGATGGGCAGTTGACCACTCCAATTTGCTTAGGCTTTGGAATGGCGGATCGAGCAAAAGATCCAGAACTTACCACTGTGAATATGTTGCAAAGCAAAATGAGTTTCGATATTGTAGCAGAAATGAGGCAAAATGTCTTTCGCGACAAAAGTAGTTTGCAACTTTATGTGAAAGACATCAAATTTGACTGATATGATTCTTCGAGCTGAGCATTTAGTAAAAATATATAAAGGTCGCCGGGTAGTGAATGACATCTCTGTGGATGTTAACCAAGGTGAAATCGTAGGTTTGCTAGGCCCAAATGGAGCCGGTAAAACCACCTCATTTTACATGATTGTTGGCTTGATTCAACCTAATGAGGGGAAAATTTTTTTAGAAAATGAGGACATTACTAGTCTTCCGATGTACAAGCGAGCCAAACTTGGAATTGGATATTTGGCGCAAGAAGCCTCCGTATTTCGAAAACTCAGCGTGGAGGAAAATATCATGGCAGTTTTGGAAATGACAAAAATGCCTAAGCAGCAGCGAAAAGAAAAAGTGGACAGCCTGTTGGAAGAATTCAGTTTAACACACGTCCGAAAGAATCTAGGAATGGTGCTTTCTGGAGGTGAAAGAAGGCGGACAGAAATAGCAAGAGCATTGGCAGTTGATCCTAAATTCGTACTGTTGGATGAGCCATTTGCAGGAGTAGATCCGATCGCAGTCGAGGAAATCCAAACCATTGTAGCCAAGTTGAAAACAAAAAATATTGGAATCTTAATTACCGATCACAATGTCAATGAAACCCTTTCGATCACCGATCGGGCCTATTTGATGTTTGAGGGCAAACTTTTGAAAGCTGGAACGGCCGAAGAATTGGCTGCTGATGAGCAAGTGCGAAAGGTTTACCTCGGCAGTCAGTTTGAGTTGAAACGCAAAATCTTTAAGTAATGGAGGTACTCAATACCTTTATGACCTGGATTTTCAAAAATCGACTTGGTCAAATTGAAAATTTTAAGGAAAATCCGATAGCTGTACAGCAAACGATTTTTAAAGAACTAATTGAAGCCGGAAAAAAAACTGAATTCGGAAAAGAATTTCATTTTTCTTCGATAAAAACCTATCAGGATTTTGCTAAAAAAGTACCCGTAAAAGATTACGAAGGACTGAAGCCATACATTGATAAAACGATGAAAGGCAAGCAAAATGTGGTCTGGAATACAGAAATTGAATGGTTTGCCAAATCCTCGGGTACGACATCAAGCAGAAGCAAATACATTCCCGTTACCACAGAGAGTCTGGAAGAATGCCATTACAAAGGCGGAAAGGATATGCTTTCCCTGTATGTAGCCAATTACCCAGATTCGAAGCTCTTTGCAGGCAAAAGCCTGACAATCGGCGGTACGCTTGAAAAAAACCCGCTTAACCCTGAAGGAACAGCCAAAGCAGGAGATATTTCTGCGGTGATCATGCAGAACTTGCCTATTTGGGCACAATTTGTTCGGACGCCTTCCTTGGAGACAGCTTTGATGAGTGAGTGGGAGGCGAAAATTGAAAAGATGGCTTATGAAACCATGGATGAGGATGTGACCTGTATAGCAGGAGTCCCCACCTGGACCATTGTCTTGCTGCAGCGAATTCTTGAAATTAAAAAAGCCAAACACATCTTGGAAGTGTGGCCAAATTTGGAAATTTTCTTCCATGGCGCTGTCGCTTTTGGACCTTACCGGAGCTTATTCAAAGAACTGATCCCTTCGGAAAAGATGCGCTATATGGAGACCTATAATGCTTCGGAGGGCTTCTTTGGATTACAGGATCAGAAAGATTCAGACGAGCTCTTGCTACTGTTGGATTATGGGATTTTCTATGAGTTTATCCCAATGGAAGATTGGGCAAGCGAAAACCCTAAAGTCATTCCGCTTTGGGAAGTGGAAACTGAAGTAAACTATGCCATGGTCATCAGCACGAATGGAGGGCTCTGGCGCTATAAAATCGGAGATACAGTCAAGTTCACTTCCAAAGCACCTTACCGATTCCGGATTTCTGGTCGTACCAAACATTTCATCAATGCATTTGGTGAAGAAGTGATTGTCGAAAATGCCGAAAAAGCGATCGAATATGCTTCAGAACAGACCCATGCTACGATTGCTAATTTTACTGCAGCACCAGTTTATTTCGAAAATTCAGGGGGAAAAGGAGCGCATGAATGGATTATTGAATTCCAAAAAGAACCTTCAGACCGAACAAAATTTGATGCCTTGCTGGATCAGCATTTACGTGAAATCAACTCGGACTATGATGCCAAACGCTACAAGGATCTAGCCCTCGTGGCCCCAATTATCCACCATGCCCCATCTGGAATTTTTGAAAAATGGATGGGAAACCGTGGAAAACTAGGTGGGCAGCATAAAGTGCCGCGACTCTCAAATAACCGAGAATATGTGGAAGAGATTTTAGGAATAATGGACAACTAGAATTTGAAATTTGAATCCATAAAAAAGGAGCTCGTCAATTTGCCGAGCTCCTTTTTTATGGATTACATGTTGGATTAAACCTCCATCCCCTTATCCCGCATCTTTTTAAATTCATCAAATCGTCTGAAGATCGCCACAGAGAAACCGATCAGCATAATGATTGTCCCTACCCAAAGTACATTGATGTAAGGCTTCACAATAGCTTTCATCACTACATAGTCTTTCTGGTATTGATTGACTTTGAAGACAAACTTGTTGTCCTCCGGAAGAATATTTTCCAAACTGATTTTAAGGCCTAACTCGGTATCTATTACAGGGATTTTACCCACTTGATTATTTCTTATAATAAATGTTGGCTCGAGCAATTTTTCAACATCGTAGTCCAGCACTCGAAGTTTTGCTTTTACAGCGACATCTCCTTCCTGAAGAACATAACCATCCAATTCTTTTAACACTTCGGCGCCATCAAAATAGGTGACGAAATCCGCAACATGAAATTGCTCGCCTGGGGCGACTTCATACATTTCATCTTCCTTCCAGTCAGGATCAGAATGGTCATTCATTGCCGCTACGTAAGTATAAAGATCTTCATCCAAATAGATCTTTGAATCTGGTGAGGAAATCAATCCGCCCATTCCTTCATTGAATTGGGACATTGGATTTAGCGAAAACTTCAAGGTTTCATTTTGGTAGTATTCGATATTGAAGTAATCGTTTTCCTCCAAAACCAATTGGACAGTTTCTCCCTTTTTGAAATGATCTTTATAATCTTCCAAAGCGATAGCTTCGTTGACCTGGTCTGTAGATTCAAGGATTTTGGCTGGCACATACTCAGGGATACCCACCACTTTTTTCTGTCTTCCGCGGTAGATGACGGTATAGTCTTTCATCTGAGTTGGTTTATTGATCCAAAGCAGCACATGCTCTTTGTTCAATTCGTCTTCCCAACTGTTGGAATAGGTAAGTCCGGACATATTGATCGAAATCACATCCGAGTAGCCGGAGCTAAACATAATGCCAATCAGGACCATGCCCAGCCCGATGTGGGCTAGAGAACCTCCTGCTAGTTTGAATGTAGATTTCTTAATCAATCGGGAAAGAATAACTGAATTGGCGGTAATGGTAAAAGTACCAGCAAGAACCACGATGATGTATTGCCAATCATATACTTTGGTTAGTACAATGATTAAAGCAGAGATCAATACGGAAATGATATAAGGCGTGATCAAAGCATCTTTGAGCGCTTTTGCATCAATTTTCTGCCACCAAAAGAACTGGCCAACAGCGGTCAATAAGGCCAATACGACCGCGAACCACAATTGAAATTTGGTGTAAAATTGAATTTGGTCAGCAGGTGGAGCCATATTTGAAATCCCCCCAAAGCTTTCCACCAAGGTATTCCATACCGGGATCGAAGTAGGTAAGATCACCTGAAAGGCCATCAATCCTAAAGTCGTGGCACCTATGAAAATCCAGAATTCACGAGAGTAAACAGAAGCTTCTTTTTCAGAAGTTGGGATATGCTTCCAAGCTCTTGCAGAAAGAAAAATGGCAATAACTGCAAAGAAAAGCATGTAGATCAAAAGCTGACCAGAAAGCCCTAAGTCGGTAAATGAATGCACTGAAGCATCACCCAAAACGCCGGATCGGACTAGGAAAGTCGCATAAAGAACCAAAATAAAGGACAAGATGACCAAGACGATGGAAGTCTTCAAGGCAGTCGCACTTTTCTTGAACGTGATCATCGTATGGATCGCAGCTACCATGATGAGCCAAGGGACATACACGGCATTTTCTACAGGATCCCAGTTCCAATACCCTCCAAAATTCAAGGTAACATAAGCCCAATAGGCACCCATGATTATCCCCATTCCAAGGATCATTGCAGAGAAAATTGCCCAAGGTAAAGCTGGACGAATCCACTCGGAATAACGTTTGGTCACCAGTCCACCCATTAAAAATGCGAATGGCACCAGGGTCGAAGCATAGCCCAAGAAAAGTGTGGGAGGATGGATGACCATCCAAATATTTTGAAGCAAAGGGTTCAAGCCGGTTCCATCCTCTGGCACAAAGTCCGGATTCATCTGGAAAATCGGCGCTTGAGTTGCATCTCGAAGCAGGATAAATGGAGAGCTGCCTATTTTCAAATCTCCAATCACAACACCCAAAATCATGGATACCAAAAATGCTTGTACTAATGCAAATACAATCATTACTGGAGCTTCCCAGACCTTATTCACCCGGATCAAAACGGCTCCTAATACGACATTCCAAAATATCCAAAGAATGAAAGCGCCTTCTTGACCTTCCCAAAAGCTGGAAATCATGTAGTGAACAGGGAGGGCCTTGCTCGAGTGAGAATAAGCGTAAAAGTATTCGAAGCGATGATTATAAATAATTTCAAAAAGCGAAAAAGCAATCAGGGTTGCAGAGATGCCATGAATAGCAAAGCTTATCCGGCTAAACCTTCTCCAACTCGCCTTTTCAAGTTCGTTGGCTTTGAAATAATGATAATAGGCAAATGCACTAACTAGCGCGCTGACAAATGCCACAATGGCCATCAGATGGCCAAAATTTCCTACAAAAGTATTGATCATGATTTGTTGATTCTGCTACTCTTACTCACATTCCTGCTGCCTGCACTTCTGTCTCTTGGTATTTGGATGGGCATTTCATCAGGATTTTTTCAGCTATGAAAATGTCCTCATTTTTATAAGCACCGATGACTACGACTGATTCGGATCGGGTGAAATCTGCAGGAACCGGTTCATTATAAAACACCTCCTGCTCAGTTCCTTCATTGTCTACTAAGACAAAAGTGAATGAAACTTTATCTTCTCGAACATTTAGCCCAACTACTTCTCCTGCGTCATCTTTTTTCAATTGACCCACGACGTGAATAGGTTTATCCTCACCGTCTTTCTTCATTTCCAGCGCGGTGCTGAAGCTTTCATAGCTGCTTGCATCGCCGATAGAGGTCATAATGATCACTATTGCTACTGCGATTATTCCTAGTCCGATGATATGTCCTTTTTTCATTTTTTCTATCCGTTAAGAATATAGGTTCTTTTCCAGTTTACTGATTCTGCGGTCAGTAGTAATAAGGTATATCGTAATTCCTGAAAAGATGATCACAATAATCCCCACCAAAACGTAAATTTTTCCTTCTGATCGCATGACATCTGCCATCTCGACTGAATCATTCGAATAATCTGCTTCCGTCACAGGTGTTTTTTCTTGTGCCAATGCAGACAAGCTCCAAATTAAGAGGGCGATAGTAAGTAGTTTTTTCATGTTAGGAGTTTAGAAATTGATCTTCCAGAGTTCGTTCGATTCGTCTCGCCCGCACACGCAAGGTGGCGATCCAAGTGCCTAAGAGCGTCCAGCCTATAATCGCAGGGTAGAAAACCATTCGAAGTTTTGAATCTAAATCATAGGCATTGAAGCCAGGATTCCCTCCATTTCCAGGGTGAAGACTATCAGTCAATCGAGGCAAAACAAAGATCAAGGGAATAAATGCGGCAAATGCGAAAATGTTATAAATGGCTCCGATTCTGGCACGCTGTTGTGTGTCAGTCAGGGAATTCCGAAGGATTAAATAAGCGAAATACATTAAGAGTCCGATGGCGGAGGCATTCTGCTTGGGATCGCCGCTCCAATAATCTCCCCAGGTAAATTTGGCCCAAAGCATTCCGGTAGTAATGCCCAAAACGCCAAACAGAATGGCGGCATTGGTAAATTCGATGGCCAAGTCATCGCATTGGAGGTCATTTGTCCTCAAGTATTTGATGCTATAAAAGACTGCTGCGACAAGCATCAAAATCATCCCAAACCACATCGTCACATGAAAATGTAAGGCTCGAATCGTTTCGTTGAGAATGGGAAGACGAGGAACATCCATCAATAATCCTGCTACTAAAGTATAGACCAGCAGGGCGATGGCCAGAATTTTCCACCAGGATTGGCGCATAGGTTTTTTTGCTAATTCAATTGCAAAAATAAGTCATAAGTTCCTGAAAAAGGCGGTTTTTCTAAAGTCTTTTGATGGGTGGCGAGAATTTTGAATCGCGATTTACGACATCTAGTGATCTTCAATCTTTGAATTATCTCAAATCGATCTCTGAGCTTAATTTTTCAATCTTTCAATATTAAAATTTTGAATCGCAAATGATGAATAACGCGGACTACGATCTCCACAAATAAGGGAACAAAATATATCCCGTCACGGCCACTATCGCATTGATCGCTGCCAAGGCGAGCAGTTTATCTGCACTTACACTCCAATCCAAGCCATCCAAAGCATTTTTTGAAATCCGAATCGCCATCAAAAGAATAGGAATGATAACCGGGAAACTCAAAATCGCCATCAGAGTAGCATTATTCCCAGCTTTGGATGCGATTCCACTTACCATTGTCAAGCTAGCAGAGAAACCAACCGCTCCTAAAACCAAATTCAATAAAAATAAGCCTTGGTCAGCGACAGGATTTCCCAAGATCACAGAAAAAACACCATAGCCCAATAACGCCAAAACCAGCGTCAATCCGGTATTGTAAATAATCTTGGAAAGTATAATTGCTTCAGGTGAGGCAATCATGTAATAATAAAGTTGCCGGCCTTGATGCTCTTGAATAAAACTTTTCGCTACGCCATTGACCGCTGAAAAAAGAATGATAATCCAATACAAGGCATTCCAAGAATTAACTGAGAGATTTCCAGCTTTCGCGCCTACACTCAAATAAGTAATGAAAACTGCAGAAACTACATAAAGCAAAATCCCATTTAAGGCATACTTCTGCCGCCATTCAAGCCGGAGTTCTTTTTGAATAAGAATGGAGATTTCTTTAAGCATCGCCAAAGATAGGAATTTATGATTTTTGATGTCAGATGTATGATATAAATGCTAAGATCATACATCTTATATCATACAATGGTTTCTGCCAATTTGACACCAAAATCGATTTGGAACAACCATTGCAATCCCATTCGCACAAATCGAATTTTAAATTAAAACCAACAATAGCTATGCAGGAAAAAGGCACCATCTCGATTCATACCGAGAATATTTTCCCGATTATCAAGAAGTTCCTTTACTCAGACAATGAGATTTTCCTTCGGGAACTTGTAGCCAATGCGGTCGATGCGACGCAAAAAATCAAACGACTTGCGACATTAGGTCAGTATACTGGCGAATTGGGAGACACGACCGTCGAAGTAAGCTTTGACGAAAAAAAGAAAACCATCACCATCTCTGACAAAGGGTTGGGAATGACTGCCGAGGAGATCAAAAAGTATATCAATCAGGTAGCTTTCTCCGGAGCAGAGGAGTTTGTGGAGAAATTCAAAGATGCCAAAGATGCCAATGAGATCATCGGTAAGTTTGGATTAGGCTTCTATTCTGCCTTTATGGTGGCCGACAAAGTAGAGATCAATACGCTTTCTTACCAAGAAGGAGCTGAGGCTGCTAAGTGGACTTGCGATGGTTCGACGAGCTTTGAGATCTCTAAAGGAAAGCGCAAAACCCGAGGAACAGATGTGATTCTCCACGTCAATAAAGATTCCGAGGAGTTTGTAGATAAGTGGAAGTTGCAGGGGATTTTGGATAAATATGCCAAATTCCTTCCAGTGCCAATCAAGTTTGGTACGAAGTCCGAATCTATCGAAGACGGGGTGGACGAAGAAGGAAAGAAAAAGTGGAAGTCTGTTGATGTGGATAACATCATCAATACCACTGCCCCAATCTGGACTAAATCGCCAAGCGACCTGACAGATGAAGATTACCTGAAGTTCTATAAGGAGCTCTATCCAATGTCTGAGGATCCGCTTTTCTGGATTCACCTGAATGTAGATTATCCATTCAACTTGACGGGAGTTTTGTATTTCCCAAAAGTGAAGAATGAATTTGAGCTGCAGCGAAATAAGATTAAGCTCTACAGCCGTCAAGTATTTATCACCGATGAGGTGAAGGATATCGTTCCGGAATTCTTGATGCTGCTTCATGGCGTGATTGATTCTCCGGATATTCCATTGAACGTATCTCGAAGTTTCTTGCAGGCGGATTCCAATGTGAAGAAAATCAACAGCTACATCACCAAAAAGGTGGCGGACAAGCTAGCTGAATTGTATAAAAAAGATCGCAAGGCTTACGAATCCAAGTGGAATGACATCGGGCTATTTGTGAAATACGGAATGATCTCAGAGGAGAAATTCTACGAAAAAGGGAAAGACTTCGCGCTTTTGAAAAATACGAATGGAGAGTTTTTTACCATCGAAGAATATCAAAGCAAAGTAAAGCCAGTTCAAACTGACAAAAATGAGCAGACGATCTTCTTGTATGCGACTGATGTCAATAAGCAAGATGGCTTTATCCAATCAGCAAATAAAAAAGACTACGATGTCTTGGTGATGGATTCGCCAATTGATAGTCACTTTATTCAAAACTTGGAAACCAAGTTGGAGAAAACTCAACTCAAGCGAGTGGATGCCGATGTGGCGGAAAAGCTAATTCAGAAAGAGGATAGCTATGCGAATCTGTTGACTGAAGATCAGAGCAAGGCCGTCAAAGAAATCTTCGAAAAGGCAATCGATAATAAAACTTACACAGTGGAGATAGAGGGCTTGAGTCCTGAAGAGATGCCGGTGACGATTACGATGGAAGAATTTATGCGTCGAATGAAGGAAATGGCTGCTACTGGCGGTGGAGCTATGAGTTTCTATGGAGCACTTCCTGATGCCTACAAAGTGGCAATCAATGGAAACCACCCAATGGTCGATAAAATCCTAAAAGCAGAAAGCGAAGAAGAAAAGACTAAGCTTGCTAAGCAATCCTTCGACCTAGCTTTATTAGCTCAAGGCTTGCTTACTGGCAAGGACTTGACTGCCTTCGTGAAGCGAAGTGTAGAGATGCTTTAAGTGAATCAACCTTTGGGGTGTCATCTCGATGGAGGGACGATTGAGAGATCCCCCCGAAGGTTTTATATTATTAATTTAATAAACCTTCGAGGTCTGAAAAGAGACCTCAAAGGTTATTCTAAAATCCCCGATATCCTTGGGGATTTTTTTTGATT
>JAHEBE010000094.1:7949-10079 GCA_024642365.1 Algoriphagus sp. | reverse complement strand
GCTTTAATTTTTGGATTGACTTTAAATTCTATGCTATTCTCTTCGCCTTTATCTATATTTCTAGCCCCGCCAAGCAACAATCTTCCGTCCAATTCTCTGAAATATACGTAGCCTTTGTCCATGTGAAAACTTCCTTTCCAGGGAAGTTTGAAATCGAGTGGTTTGCTTAGCAAAATCAATCCTCTTCCAGGCTCAATCCCGGATTCCTTCCATAATTTCTGGGTAAATGCATTGGTGCAAATCGCAATCTGTTTGGCTTTAAATTCAAAAACATCCTCACCAGCGACGTCTTCCGCAATAACAACTCCTTCATCTTTATCAATTTCTACGACAGATACTCCGTTTAATATCCGGATACCCGATCGTTGGGCTAAATCCCATAAGGCATTCATGTATTTACCGGGATCTAGTTCTCCTTCAAATTTATTTTTAACAACCGATTCGATCGAATCAGCAAACCCCAATCGTTCTTTCTTTTTGACTTTTGAAAAAACGTCGTCTTTAAAGATTGGCTTAAGGAGTTTATTGATCGCAGAAAGTTGATCTAAAGCCTGAATTTGGCTTTGATCCAAAAGTTCATACCCGTAGGTATGCTTATATCCGATGGTTGCGCTTCCAAATTTTTTACGGATGGAATTAATTCCCATGTACCTGCGCTCGACTAATTTGACTACTTCATCTTGAGTCATTTGCCAGAAGTCATCTAATATTTCGGTCAAACTACCAAAGCATGCAAAACCGGCATTCTTCGTACTTGCCCCTGTTGGGAAGATGCCTCTTTCCAAAACTAAAACAGAAGCCTTTGGATTTTTCTTTTTAAAATGAACTGCTGTAGACAATCCCACAAATCCAGAACCTACTACGACAAGATCATAGTTGAAAAAGTGTTTTGTTTCCCAATAGCTAAACATTATGACTTAATTAAATAGATTTAAACTCAGTTTTAGTATTTTCATAAATCTAATTGATATAATCCCAAAAAGCCATGAGAAAAATAGATTCCCTGCTAAATGAATATGGACAAAGTCACCAAAACGCTACAAACAAGCTGATTCACTGGTTTTGTGTACCTGCAATATTTTTTAGTGTGGTAGGTCTAGTGTTTAGTATTCCGGCAGGACCACTTCCGGATTTACTTCCGTTTTTGGGAAATTTTGCAAATTGGGCTACGGTTACACTAGTCCTAGTTTTGATCTATTACATTTCGCTTTCTGGCCCTTTGACCTTGGGAATGCTTTTCTTTTCAGCACTTTGCCTTGCATTGGCAAACTTCATTTCCCTTACATTTCCGGGATATCTTTGGGCGATCAGCCTAGGGGTTTTTGTGATTGCCTGGATCATTCAATTCTATGGACATAAAATCGAAGGTAAAAAACCCTCCTTTTTAAAAGATGTCCAATTTTTAATGATCGGTCCAGCTTGGTTGATGCATTTTATTTATAAAAAATGGGGATTCTCTTATTGATCTACAAAGAGAGAATCGATTGGTTCATGACTTCCAAAAAGGGTTTCTAATCTCTGGATTGCTTTTCGGTTTAATGGGGTAGCCATACTGGATAGAATTGATTTCTTTTCTCTTGCAGTCAAGCGCCAATTCAAGGAAGCTCGCTGCATATTTTGTTGCGTCTCAGTCAATTCCTCAAGCTGTACTTTTTCAGGAGCATATTCAAATTCAACTTTTTCCAAAGGGAAAGGCATGGACTCAATCATGTAATTGAAAAGCACCTCATTCTGGATGGTCTGTATGTTGTCCCAATTGCCATAGATATTTTTGAAAGGGGAAAAAATTCGTTGAAAAATCTTGGGTGGCAAAGTGGGCTGAATTTCAACTGATTTTTCGGAATCTCGGATTGTAATCATGATTACGCCATCTGTATTTTCTGCAATCCATTTTTGAAAAACATATAAAAATCGAAGTCCATCCTGAATTCCAAAATTATCCGAAAGCCCTGTATCCATGACCTCCATCATTGGCTGTGAAGGCAATTGGATATTGGGAGTGATAAATGGAAACGTAGCACTCATGCGAAGAGCCGATAAAAACCTGAGATTCTCAGCATCGTGATTTTTGAAAAACCTTAAAAAATCTACCGTTTGTTTTTTTTCTGAAACACCGGTTTTACCCAAAAC
>JAHEBE010000094.1:0-7849 GCA_024642365.1 Algoriphagus sp. | reverse complement strand
CCTCCGCTTGAAGCGATGATTACTAATTTGGGTTTTTGTTCTGAAGGGAATTTACTTTTCCAATTTCCCAGAATCTGAAGAATTTTATCCTTGTCCTTTGCCACTGTGTCCACATGAAGCAAGGAATCTAAATGTTCAAGATTATAAGCCACAGGAGGCACATTGTAATCAATCCCAAAAGCCTCATGAGGCCGATTTAAAAATTTAAAATTTGAGAAGTAATTAATGGAAACTAAAAAAACTACAACCACTACAGTTGACCATCTTCTGAGCCAAAAGCTTACTGCACCAGCCAGCATCACTAAAATCGCCAATAATAAAGTCACACTCATAGCGGCTGGTAATTGTAACACCGGATGCTCTTTGAAAAAGCCCAGAAATAGAATGACCAGAATTAAAAAAATCTGAATCAAGAATAAATTCAAATGATTCTGATCAAAAACCCGGAGTAATTTGGCGCTTTCAAACCTTGAAATATCCGGCCTTACCTCCTCCAACTTCAAATTCATATTGAGATAAAAAAGCACTTTACTGGTTTGATTCTTTAGCTCTTTATGTTGACTTACTACGTTTGCTCTCGTAAGTCTTACTTTACGAAGTCTTTTATCCAAGTTTCCTGCAAAGAGGATAAAAAAGTCCTTATTGGTCAGCGCGAAATAACCAAAAATCAACGCATAGGAAATTACACTTCCTAAAGAGAATCCAAGGAAAAATGTAATTACATCCCAATCATTTGGCAGCTCATTTTCAATTTGAAAGTTGATAAATCTAAAAATGTAAATCAGGTAAAATACCAATGGGATAATGGAATTGTTGATGCAGTAGTGAATAAATGGCTTGCTCACAACCGCTAGAAAAGGGAATTTCCCTCCATCCATGATGTAAGTGGACATGTGAAAACCCATAGTGAATACTGCAAACCCGATTCCCACTAAAAAGAAACTCATCCAGGAGACTTGATTGAGGTACTCTGGATCCAAAAATAAAAATGGGATTCCAAGCATAACTCCCACACCTTCCAGGATGATTGCAAGCAATACGACCCAAATTAGAATTAGGGAAAGATTCTTCCGAAGATGAAGGAGAAACAACTGTATAGGAAAGCTGTACCAGATTTTATCCCACATGAATTAGTTTTTTGGATAATTTACTGTTTTTCTTTGACTCCTCCGAAGGAATTACTCAAGGAAGCGATTCAATAACTTTGCGCCTCTTTTTGAGAAAAACTTATTACTGATTGACAGCTGATTAGGTGGTTTTAAAGAAAGCATGGACTTTCAAAATCATTTTTTTTTCTTGCCCTTCCCTTTTTAAATTTTACCTTCGAAGCTCTAAAGAAACGAATATGAGAACGTGGTTTTTGTGCAAAGTCAAATACGCTAAAGAAAATGAAGAAGGGCTACTGAAAAATATTTCAGAGCAATACTTGGTAGATGCAGTATCCTTTACCGAGTCGGAGGCAATTCTTTATGATCGATTGGCTAGTCAGATTAGGGGTGATTTTCAGGTGACTGGAATCTCTAAAAGCAATATTGTCGATGTCTTTTTTTATGATGATGCAGACATTTGGTACAAATGTAAAATCAGTTATCTAGTTGCCGATGCAGATAGCGGCAAAGAGAAAAAGGTAACTCAATACATGATTGTCACTGCTGATGATGTGAAAAATGCTTATGATAGAATTCAAGAAAGCTTAAGTAATATGCTTGTGAGTTTTAGAATTCCAGATATCGTAGAAAGTCAAATCGTGGAAGTTTTTCCTTTCGAAAAAGATGAAGTTGCGGAGCAATTGCCTCCCGGAAACTTTCGCCCAATGTCAGAAATTGAAGCGGAAAGCGAATAAAAAAAGGCCTCGAATGAGGCCTTTTTTTATGTTCAAAATTCAAATTTAATTCTCAGGTTCTACTTGAGCGATTTCATACATATCCTTTCCATCCACTTGAACAGGTAAATAGTAGGTGTCTCCGATTTTCACATAAGTTTGATCGCCAACTTTTACTTCTTCTCCGCCTTCTGGCAAGACATCCACTACAGCACCCGCAGGCGGTGGAACTACGGTATAGCCTCCATCTGCCTTTTCGTAATAAGTATTACCGTAGTAATAATTATTCACTGTTGGGCTTACCTCGACTTCCTTCGCTTCGCTTGGAATCACTTTGACAGTAGCTCCCTGTGGAGCCTCCACGACAACATAACCATCACCTTCTTGTACATAGAATACGCCTTGATCATAGTGGTATTGCTGATTTTCAATCGAAACAATAATTGCTGTGGTGGCTAAAGCTGCTACGAAGAAACCCCATGGATGCCAAATTGGTCCCCAATAAAAAGGCCGATAAGGGTGATAGTAATAGGGTCTAAAGCAAGAAAACCCAAATCCACCATAGAAATATGGAGGCCTAGGATAAGGTCTATAAGGAGGTCGATAAGATCGATTATTAGTATTTCTAACATTGACATTGACATTTCTACTATTGTCAATGTTGATCTTGTTATTGTTCCCGATATTCTTATTTCCCGAATTGATATTATTGTTCCCTACTCGATTATTTGTTGTATTTCCTACATTATTATCCTTGATGGAGGATACTTTACTATTGTTCGAAGTTTTTCCGGTAACCCGGTTGGACCCTCCGTTTAAGGTAGCTTTAGAACTGGAATTCGTTGCTCTAGTAGTTGGGCGAGAAGTAGTAGTAGTCGGACGTGAACTTGTGGTTGGTCGACTTGTGGTAGGCCTACTTGCAGTTGAAGTGCGGGAAGGAGCAGGTCTTGAGGTAGCAGGTCTTGCTCCGCCTCTGCCACCAGCTGCCGCTCTCATTCGTTGAGCCTCTGCAATTTCCGGAAAAACCAACAAGGCTAAAACGCCTAAAAATGCACCTGCAAGTTTTATTTTGGATAGTTTCATATTCTTTCTAATTAAAATTAATTCTTCTGATTCAACCAAGTAATTTGTCTCGCTCCCGGAGGGGGTGAGAATTCAAAAATTGACTCTGGATATTCTAGATTAAACTCCCAATCAGAAAAATCCACTTCATGCTGATGCGCATATGGATCCTCCAAGTAAGTAATTAATGTCTTTACAGGGAGAAAATACAAGTCATTGGAAATCCATAATTGAATGGTAACGGAATCATTGGAACATCCAATATGAAAGGCACGCTGCCCATTCACCATCGTCTCCCCTAAGTATTGGATATAGTCCATACCTGCAACCAGATCTTTAGAAAAGGATGGATAAAGAACATCCGCAGAAGTAACTTCTACTGCAAATTCATCATAAAGCCAGTCGATAGTTTCAATCAGGTTATTTGGAGCGTCAGCAATTGTATAAATATTATTCGTAAACGAGTAATATGAAACTTGGGAGCCATTATAGCTATACTTATCCTCTTGCTTATCTCCATTTACTTTAATTGCAAACTTGTTTGGCCCTGCAATTTTGACTTGACTGGACGTGAATTCCTTAATAAAGAAATTATTGGCAAAAGCCACGTCTTTGGACACCTGGGTTTTGAACCCGACAGACTTTAATTCTCCGAAAATACTGCTCATTTTATCCAGGATTTGGATTGCTGCTGTATCTTTTGAATGTTCTTGCGAATGGACCGAAGTACCTATAACCAGCAAGAAAAACATTAAACAAATTCTCTTGATCATAAAACAATTGATTTTTTAAAACGATAAGTATTAAAATTAGGCAATTCCCTGAAGAACTGCCAATTCATCCAATCTAAACAGCATGAATTTGATGATTTATGACAAATTGGATCAAATCATCTAATTCCATTTCTGCCCTTTGGCAAGCATCAGCTATATCCTCCCTACTTACTTGGGCAGCGAAAGTTTTATCTTTTAATCTTTTTTTAACGCCTTTCACCTCCATGCCTTGATAGCCCTCTGGTCTCATCAAAGAATAAGCATGAGTCAAGCCGCTTAATTCATCGAAAGCATATAGCATTTTATCCATTTCTGTTTCTGGATTTACCCCGAAATATTTTGGTCCGTGTGATGCAATTGCGTGGATTATTTCAGGATCCAAGTTTCTTGATTCCAATTCTTCAATAATTTTTTTGCAATGGGTTTCCGGCCATTTATCCCAATCTGCATCATGAAGCAGGCCTGCCAAAAACCACATATGTTGAGTTTCTTCAGAATAGCCCATTTCTTTTGCATACATCCTCATTAGGTGTCCGACCTGCTGCATATGTATTATTAGTTTTGGGTTACTCACCCAATCATGAAGAAGCAAAAAAGCTTCTTCATTCGAGATCACATTTCCACGATTTTCTGGTGAACCAAAGACTGATCTACCTAAATTCATTTGATTAATATTCATTTCAAATATATTTTTATGTATTTTGTATAAATTTTAATGTCTTTTAATTTTATCAATCAGTAAGTCTAAGTACATTTGTTCTATGATTAAAGACGAGTCGATCGGAGCTTTAAGCGAAATTGCGATAACATCTGAATATTTTCTGCATGTTACAATTGATAAGTTCGGGAAAATTCTCTCGAGCGACGCTGGAATTGGCCCTATCCCAACTCTTTTTGACCATAAAGCAAAACCATTGACTTTTTCAGATTGCTTTCTTGCTACCGATTGGGCCAAATATGAAACACAGCGAATCAAAGCATGGAAATCTTCGCATCAATCATTCGTGGTTGATTTACAAAAAATAAACCACCCGGAATTAGACTCAATTCCTACAAAATGGGAGTTCTTTTTTATTTCTAAGGATTATGGGACCTGTCTTGGAATTGGACATCCAATAAAAATCAACAAACCTTATAATATTGGAATAGGAGAATTCTTTGATCAAAAATCAGGAGAAAAAGAATTATTAGAGAGCCTATTAGAGGATAGATTTATCGGGTTCTGGGAATTTGATATTCATACTAAAACAGACACCTTGAGCCAGGGGCTTGGACAAATGTTGGGGTATTCAGAAAAAGAATTGACGATGGGAGAAAAAATTTCCTGGCATAAGCACATTCATATGGAGGATTTTCCTAACCTAATGAGGGAGCTAAATCAATATTTCAAAACAGCAGGTAATGTGCCTTTTCGAAAAGAATTTCGCCTTATCTCCAAAAACAACCAAACGATTTGGGCACTTGGGTTTGGAAAGCCTATAACCTGGTCAGCCGAAGGCCTACCTAAAAAAGTCCTTGGATGTATCATTGATATTTCCGACCGAAAACGTCAAGAAATTTGGCTTAAAGAACATCAGCATTTTTTGAAAGAATTAGCATTTGAACAATCTCACTCTCTGCGAGCACGTGTAGCAAATATTTTGGGAGTACTTGATCTTTTGGACGCTGAACCAAAAAACAAAGAAGCTCAAAAACTAATAGATCTTATCAAGGGTGAAACAAAAATGCTCGATCAAGCCTTGAAAAAAAGCATAAAAGAATCCGTTAGAAAAAATCAATCCTTGGAGGTAAAACTACTTTAAGCAAAAAAAGGAGCTAAGCTCCTTTTATAAATTCCTGATTTTCCATTTTGATTTTAGATAGCCCCAAATCAGTCCAGGGCTCATTGCTTTTTTCCTCTGGAAGCCTCCATCATATCCCACATTTCTTGAGGTATTACATCTAAGTTATTAAACTCCCCTGCTCCTTTAAGCCATTCTCCACCATCAATCGTGACTACTTCCCCATTCACATAGGAAGAATAATCAGAAACCAAATACGCTGCAATATTCGCTAGTTCCTGATGCTCTCCTACTCGACCAACCGGTACTTTTTTGGCTGGATCAAACTTTTTCACCAGATCACCTGGCAACAATCTACTCCATGCACCTTCTGTAGGAAATGGCCCTGGAGCAATCGCATTGGACCGTATTCCATATTTCGCCCATTCAACTGCAAGGGACCGGGTCATCGCTAAGACCCCAGCTTTTGCTGCTGCTGAAGGAACTACATAACCTGAGCCAGTCCAAGCATAAGTCGTAACAATATTCAAAAAAGTACCACTTTGCTTTGAACTGATCCAATCTTTCCCTGCTGTCAGAGTTACCTGAGAAGTGCCCTTTAAGACAATGTCTAAAACAGTATTAAAAGCGTTGGTAGATAATCGTTCTGTAGGGCTAATAAAATTTCCTGCAGCGTTGTTAAGCACCACATGTATTTCTCCTAATGCCGCCTTTGCATCTTTCCACATTGCTTCTACTTGGTCAATGTCACGTACATCGCATGCTAAAGGAATTACCTTCCCTCCCTTTGAGGACATCATTTCGTTGGCAGTTTCCTGAAGCACTTCAAGTTTTCTTGAAGTAATCACTAAGTTCGCCCCCAATTCCAAAAAATATTCCCCCATTGATCTTCCAAGACCAGTTCCACCACCAGTAATCAAAATATTTTTTCCTAAAAGAGCACCCTCTTTTAGCATGCCTTCGGCCTTTATCATTGTATTTTCGTTTTTCGTTTGATTCGAAGATAAGAATTTCGGTCTGGTATTTGAAAGAAGCAATACCATTCCTTTTTCAATTAGATCAATCAATGAAACGCATTTCTAAAATCCTTAGCCTCATATTTTTTTCAATTCTATTATTAGGTTGTGAAGAGGATGAAGGCAAAATCATCCAAACTGACCTCAGTTTTGAGGCGAATGAGCTCTTTGGGATTTCAACGATTTTGGGAGAAAGTCTATATTTTGGCCTACTTAGTTTTGAAGATTATTCATTGATTCCTTCAATTGAACTTCCTGGATGTCCAAGCATCCAAATTGATTCGACACTAAAACGAATCACATTGATATTTGATAGTCCAGTTGATTGCCCTCAAAATGGCAGTGGAAAACGATTGGGGAAAATAATACTTCAATACCCATTGGGCTTATCTCCTAAACCCAAATGGACGCTATCTTATCAGGATTATTCTTTTCAAAACACAAAAATTCAGGGGAACAGAGAATTCACTCTTGAAAATTTAAACTTGGTAAAAGAATCTTTTGTAGCCTTCAAAACCACTTCCTCCCGAGAAGGAACTAGCCTAGTTTCTGGGACAATGAATCATACCTTGACCAAGCTCCGATTCAAATTGATAGGCGCTAGTTCGTCAGGATCCTTTTCGGGCACCAATTCAGCCGGTAGGTCATTTGTATCCTCAATCAATAGTCCCAAACAAGCATTGGTAGCCTGTTTTACACAAAACAATATCCTGCCAATAGCTGGAAAAGAAACTTGGACAATCGATCGGGGTGATGGAAAATCAGTCAGCCATCTTTTAACCTATGAGACTTCTGGTAGCTGTGATGTTCTTGCGACTGTAAAACTTTCAGACGGTAGAAATCTTATCGTAAGCATATAAAAAAAGGCCATAGAGTTTTCTAAGGCCTTTTTACTTAATTATTCAAAATTAATAGCGGTAATATTCCGGCTTAAATGGCCCTTGTACTTCCACTCCAATATATTTCGCTTGGTCATCTGAAAGGGTGTCTAGCTCAACTCCCAATTTGGACAAATGCAATGCTGCAACTTTCTCATCCAAATGCTTTGGAAGGACATAAACTCCAGGCTGATAATTCTTATGATTTGCCCAAAGCTCAAGCTGTGCTAATGTTTGATTCGTAAATGAATTTGACATCACAAATGAAGGGTGGCCAGTTGCACATCCAAGATTCACCAATCTACCTTCTGCCAAAATGATGATTTCTTTACCATCTAGATTGTATAGATCTACTTGAGGTTTGATCACATCTTTGGTATTACCATAATTCTTATTCAACCAAGCCATGTCGATTTCATTGTCAAAGTGGCCGATATTACATACAATCGCCTTATCCTTCATCGCCTTGAAATACTCTCCATGGATAATGTCTTTATTCCCTGTTGCGGTAACTACG
>JAHEBE010000093.1 GCA_024642365.1 Algoriphagus sp. | reverse complement strand
CACAGCTGGATTATGTCTTTTGAGACGGAATTGGAAGCTTTTGAAGCTTATGCTGATGCATTCCCCGACCAATGTATCTTTTTGGTGGACACTTATGATACCCTTAATGGGGTGAAAAACGCGATTAAAGTTGGCAATGCTTTGAGAGCAAAAGGCAAGGAAATGCTAGGAATCCGTATTGATTCAGGCGATTTGGCTTATTTTTCTAATAAGGCTCGAGAAATGTTGGATGAAGCGGGATTCCCAGAGGCAAAAATAGTGGCTTCAAATGACCTAGATGAGCATATTATTACTTCGCTCAAAACACAAGAGGCATCAATAAATGTTTGGGGAGTAGGTACGAAATTGGTCACAGCATTTGACCAGCCAGCATTGGGCGCAGTTTATAAACTAGCCGCAATACGAAATGAGAGTGGAGAATGGGAACCAAAAATCAAACTCTCTCAGCAGTCATTGAAAATCAATATTCCTGGTCTCCATAATGTAAAGCGATTTTATTCCAAAGAAAAAGCTGTTGCTGATATGATTTATCTGGAGGAACAAGAGATTGATCCAAAAGGAGTTGTGATCATCGATCCAATAGATCCCACTCGAAGAAAACGTTTGATGCCTGCATTTTACCAAGAGGAGGTCTTGTTGAAATCTATTTTCAGAAATGGTAAGTCCATATATAAATCACCAAGCATGGAGGAAATTAGAGCTCGTGCTAAAAAACAATTGGATTCGCTGGATAAAACCCACAAAAGGTTGGTAAATCCTCACCTTTATCCTGTAGGATTAGAAGAGAACCTGCACCATTTACGCATGGAACTAGTATTGAAAGCTAAATTACCAGATCATGGAACTGACTAAAAGAGATGCACTCTTAATAGTAGACGTCCAAAATGACTTTTTGCCAGGTGGGGCATTGGCTGTTTCGGATGGGGATCAAATTATACCTGTTATCAACCGAATCCAGAAAAAGTTTGATTTCATAGTGGCATCACAGGATTTTCACCCTGCAAACCATAAAAGTTTCGCGGCAAATCATAAAAATGGAAAAATCGGGGAACTGATTGTTTGGAAAGAAAATCTACAAATTCTCTGGCCAACCCATTGTGTCCAGAATACTGAAGGAGCGGAATTCCATAAGGATTTAGACCGGAAAAATTGGAAAGCTATTATCCGTAAAGGGGTGGATTCTGATGTGGATTCCTATTCGGCTTTCTTTGATAATGCCTATCAAATCGATACCGGATTAGGTAAATACTTAAAAGACCATCAAATAGATCGAGTTTTTGTCTGTGGATTAGCCTTAGACTATTGTGTGAGGTATTCAGCACTGGATTCCTTCGCGTTGGAATTTGAAACTTACCTCATCACCGATGCTACCCGAGCAGTAAATATGAGTCCAACTGACGGGGATGATGCATTGGAAGAATTGAAGAAAACTGGTGTAAAACTTATCACAAGCGATTCGCTCTAATTTCTAAAACTATGTTTGAGTATAACCCAGAGAAACATTACCCTAGTGAAACGGAAAGCCGAGTAGTGATTAGGTTTCAAGATTGCGACCCGCTTCGACACTTGAATAATGCGAAATATTTTGATTATTTTTTTAATGCAAGAGAGGATCAAGTTCCAAAATTATACGGATTGGAAATCATCGACCTGATCCGAACCTATAAGGCAGCATGGGTGGTCTATAATCATAATATCAGCTATGTCAAACCGGCAATGGTCGGTGAATGGGTTAGAATCATGAGCAGGATCATCTGGCATAATCACAACACGATTGTCACGGAATATTATATGACCGATGATTCTAAAACTCAATTAAAAACTCTGCTGTGGTCGACTATGCGCTATGTCACACTTGATGAAGGTAAATCAACCGATCATTTGGGTGCAGTCAAAGACTTTCTAAAGGCCACTTCAGGAAATATGGATATTTCTAACCTTGACATCAAAGATCGGGTGAGACAATTGATCCAAGAATTCAGAAATTGATTTGATATTTATCAAAAGATTGTGTCCTATCGGACAAAACCTGTACACCACCGTACAGGTTTTTGTTTTTTAAATTACTTGTTTTCAGCTATTTAAATTTTTTTCAAGTTTTATTTTTCTTAATTAATTCTAATCCATGCAACCTCTCAATTTTAATAAAACCATAAAAACTGTTCGGCTTCGTGACAATCGGGCAAAGAATTGTGCTCATTCATGACAGTTTTTTGAAGAAATCTGAGTGGTTTCCAAATTTTATTTGGCGGAATTGTTAATTTTTTAAAAAACCTAAATTTTTTATTGGCCTAGAATAAAAGGGCTTTGGCACAGCTGGTACGGCCTTCGCAAGTAGGAATGGCATAACGTACTAAACCAACTCAACTTAAACCAACATTATTATGAAAACGCTATTCACTTTCGCACTTGCAGGACTTTTAGCAACAAGCAGTTTTGCAGCAAATGAAAACGAGGATCTTTTAGCTTTATCAAGCGTGAACGCAAGATTCCAAAAAGTAAACGTGCTTCTTAAAGACGGAATCGGCAAAGCCAAAATTGCGATCATGGATGATCATGGCAAAATGCTGCATCAACGAAAAGTAAATGTCGAAGACGATGTCATGGTTCCTTATAACCTCGATCATCTTCCAGCTGGAGAATACCAAGTGATGATTTCTACAGGAGAAGAAGAAGTAGTATATACCGTAGAGACGTATGAGCGAGCACCAGAAGTAGTCACTTATCCATTGATGGCTTACGGAAAGCTAATTGATGAAAACACAATCAAACTTGCTGTAATCGGATTAGAGGAGCCGGGAGTCGATGTAAAAATCAAAATGGAACATGGTGGAAAAACACTTTTTGAAGAGCGTGTCGATGAGGCCGAAGGATTTAGAAAGAATTATGTTTTGAAAAACATTGATCCAACGGATGTCTATTTAGAATTGAAAGATGCTCAAGGAAGAACTCGAATTATTCATTTTTAATTTTCAAGCCTAGAAAACCAAGCCCAGTTTCAAAAGAAGCTGGGCTTTTTTATTGCTTCGAATTTTCAACCAAATGTGCAGTCAAGTCTGCTGCTAATTTTTCTAAATCTATTCCAAGTCTTTCCTTATTGATTGCTAAGACTTGACTCTTTTCAAGATCAGGCAATTTTTCATATCCATAATAAGCCCCTAAAATTCCTCCAGCTACTGCTGAGGTGGTATCATTATCCCGACCATAATTGACCAGAAAAATCAAACTTTTCATGAAATCAAAATCTGAATAAATCATTGCAGTCAGCGTTTGAAGCCAGATTTCTCCTGCATGAAAGGGCATATCTTGAAGTCTTTGATCAAGCATTCCATAGGCATGAAGTAAGGCGAGATTTTCAGGTCCAAAACCAGTTCCTAGGCTATCCAATTTTTTTGAATCCTTGGCTATTAATAATGCATTTTCAAGAATTCGATTTGCTGTGCGACCGACTAGTCTGCTTTTTGCATAATTAGTCGGATCTTCTTGAAGCGCTGCAATCAAACTATCTGCTGTAGCACCTTTTTTCATTCCTGCTGCAGTCATCGCGGCCGCTTGCGAGGTCAGGTCTTTGGCATAGCCGATGTCATAGATGGAAAGTCCAAAAGTTTGGCTATAGGCTAGGCTAGGATCCCCTGGAAAGTAAGCCCCTATCGAAGGCGCATATAATAATCCTCCACAAACCATTTCACCACCATAAAACTTACCTAACGAATCTGCATAGCCGATCAAATTATTATCAATAAAAGGGCTGCTTACTTTGGCCCATTCACTTAGCCAACCCAGTTTTAAATTAACTTTTTCAAAAGCCGCTGGAATCGTGTCTTCGATTTCGTCAAATTCCTTTTGGTATCCTTGAAAAGTATGGAGGATATGCCGCGCAAAATCAATTGGACTTAAGGTTGTATTAGACTGGTTCATCAGATAATTACTGGCCAATTCCTTCCATCGGGTATCATCTGTGGTTCCTCCCGCAGGTAAATTAGGGATCCAGATTCCTTCAGGCGAAACATCTCTCACCATGGTGTCAAGATCAATTACAAAACCATATGTTTCCAAAATATCTGCTCTAGACCACATCTCAGTCGGTGCACCCATGGCATCACCTATAGCCGAACCGACCAACATACCTAGAATTTTATCGTGAAGTTCATCTTCTGATAAGCCACTAATTTCAAGCTTATTATAGACCGGTTCCTCTTTTTTGGTACAAGCTGAAATAAGTATTATGAATAGTAGAAACGAATAGGTGATTTTCATGCTTCGAGTAATTGAGAGCGAGCTTGATCTAGCAGTATTTCTTTTTCAGCAACAGAAAATTGGACCGGAAGTTGGGCAATTCCAATCAATCTTCTCATGACTTCAATCGCTTCAAATTGATTGATTTTTGATCTTTCAAATGGCCTTTGGTAACTCTTCAAAAAGTCAGATTTAGTCGAATCGTTTTGGTTGGATAACTTGAAGTGAGCAAAAAGAACTCCTAGATCAAATTCTGCTTCGCCTAAAAATCCAAACTCAGGATCAATTACCTTGATTTCTTCACCAACTTTTAACCAGGAAGCAGGATAAAAATCTCCATGAATCAGGGTTTTTCCCGTAGCTAAATAGCTTTTTCCCAACTGGTGAATTACCGATTTCAGATTAGAATCGGTTTTGTATTTCAAGCTCAATTTCTGCAGCCCAGGCTGAATCGAATCTAGGTCAAAACCATTTTCTACTAGGAAAGGGAAATTGAAAATATGCTCATGATTGAGCTTTTTCATGGCTAAATTTGAAGGAAACTCTTTGACGCTTAGCCCATGTAATGCATTTAAATAATTTGCCAATTGGCTAATAGTATTTCCTGAGAGTTGAAATGGTTTGGAATAAAGCCCAGTAAAATCACTTCCTTTTCCAAGATCTTCAGTAAGCAAGACATAATTAATTGGATCAAATTGCAAAACCTTAGGGGAGAAGGTAGCAAGAACAGCATCCGATTCCATTAGCCTGTAATAATCAAACTCGACTTGAATTCGCTCAATTGGTGCTGGGATTTGTGGAAACTTTCGAACAAAAGCTTTCGATTGCTTCAGGATTACACTCCTTTCAGTTGTCTGAATACGCAATACGAGGTTCATATTGCTCTCCCCAGCAATCGCTACTTTCAATAATTTTTCCTCGCTATTCCAAATCGGGAGCTTTGCAATTGTTTCCAGCGAACTCGTTTCTACTAAATCAATCATCGGTTTAATTTTTCACATCAGCTTCCAATGTCTGAGGCTTCAGATTTTGTTTCAAAGGTACCAAGGTGAGGGAAAGTTTTTGCTAAGATTAGTCTTGAAGTGGACAAATGGTAATTTGGCCCATGAAAATTGTGTTATTTTTGATTCGAAATAAACCCAAAATAGCGCATGTTTGGATTACCAAGAATGATTTTCAATGAGGAGCACGAGCTTTTCAGACAAAGTGTAAAAGATTTTATAGCAAGAGAAATTTCTCCAAATAACCAAGAATGGGAAAATCAAAAAATGGTTTCTCGAGAAAGTTGGTTGAAACTAGGTGAAAATGGATTTTTAGGTATTCAGGCTCCTGAGAATTTGGGTGGTATGAATATTAGTGATTTTCGCTACAACGCCATATTGATTGAAGAGTTGGGATTGAGTGGATGTTCTGGTCCTGCGATCGGTTACCCCTTGCACTCGGATATCGTGATGCCTTACCTCCTTCATTTTGGAAATGAGGCTCTTCTAAAGAAGTATATTCCCAAAATGGTCTCAGGAGAGTTTATTGGCGCAATTGCCATGACAGAACCTGGTGCGGGATCGGATTTACAAGGGATGAGGACGAGTGCTATTGACCATGGAGATTATTATTTAGTCAATGGATCCAAGACATTTATCACCAACGGTTACTTATCCGATTTGGTAGTAGTGGCAGTAAAAACTGACCCTAGTAAAGGTGCAAAAGGAATCAGCTTATTGGTTATGGACAATAGCATGAAAGGATACACCAAAGGGGTACCATTTGAAAAAGTAGGACTTCATGCTCAGGATACTTGTGAACTTTTCTTCCAAGATGTAAAAGTTCCAAAAGAAAATTTGCTAGGAAAACCAGGTGAGGGATTTAAATACTTGATGAAAGAATTAGCCCAGGAGCGATTAGTCGTTGCTTTAGCCGCTGTTGCACTAGGAGAATACATGCTTCAAGCGACCTTAGATTACGTAAAACAACGAAAAGCCTTTAAAAAAACCTTGTCGGAATTTCAAAATACACGATTCAAATTGGCAGAAATGACCGCACAATTAGAGCAGGGGAGGATTTATTGTGATCAGCTAGTCATGCTGCATAACCAAGGATTATTGGATTCTGCGATGGCTTCTGCAGCCAAATACAATATGACGGAACTCCAGTGCAAAGTAGCTGATGAATGTGTTCAACTTCATGGAGGATACGGGTACATGTGGGAATATGGGGTTGCGCGGGCTTACGCTGATGCCAGAGTTCAGCGGATTTATGCAGGGACAAATGAAATTATGAAGGAGTTAATTGCAAGAAAAATATTGAATTAAGCCTTAATTAATTGGACTAACGTAAGATTTTTAAGTAATTCAAGAAAAATAGTTTATACCCAAAAAAACCAATTTTATGGCAGATTTTCCTTGGCAAAAGTATTACCCCGCCTCAGTAAATAAAGAAGTAAATATTAAAGCTTACTCCAGTGTTTCCGAACTTTTTGATGAGAGTGTTAAGAAATACGGAACCGCCATTGCCTATGAATGCATGGGTAAAATGCTTTCATATGATGACCTTGATAAACTGAGCGGAAATTTTGCTTCGTATTTAACCCAGGTTTTAAAGCTGAAAAAGGGAACTCGGATAGCTATTCAAATGCCGAATACCTTGCAATACCCGGTAGCTATGTTTGGAGCTTTACGAGCAGGAATGATCGTAGTGAACACGAATCCATTGTATACCCCTGCCGAAATGAAGCACCAGTTTAATGATTCTGGTGCTGAAGTAGTTGTTATAGTGGCCAATTTTGCCAAGAATTTAGAAAAAATTCTACCTGAGGTAGGTGTAAAGCACATTATTGTAACGGAACTGGGTGATCTCCTTGGTGGATTGAAAGGAACTATCGTCAATCTTGTAGTGAAACATGTCAAGAAAATGGTTCCGGCTTATAATCTTCCGAAAGCCATTTCATTCAAATCAGTCCTTGCTCAGGGATCAAAGTATACCTTGAGCAAAACGGATATTTCACTTGAGGATACTGCTTTTTTACAATATACAGGAGGGACGACAGGAGTTTCAAAAGGAGCGGAATTAACTCATGGAAATATCGTGGCAAACATGCAGCAGATTTCCGAATGGATGAAGCCAAAGCTGGAAGAAAGGAAAGAAATTGTGGTGACAGCATTGCCGCTATACCACATTTTCGCATTGACTGTGAATTGCCTTGCGATGCTTAAAATTGGTGCGCACAATGTCTTGATTACTAATCCACGCGACATGCCAGCATTTATTAAGGATCTTTCCAAGTATAAGTTCACCGTATTAACTGGTGTCAATACCTTGTTTAATGGCCTATTGAATCAAGAGGCATTTAGACAATTGGATTTCAGTGGCCTAAAAATCACAGTAGGCGGAGGAATGGCAGTGCAGAAATCAACTGCAGAAAATTGGAAGAAAGTTACCGGAACTGCTTTAGCAGAAGGTTATGGACTTACAGAAACGTCGCCAGTTGCTTCTTGTAATCCTATCGACGGTACTGAGCGCCTTGGTACTATTGGAGTGCCCTTGCCTTATACTGAGATGATGATCATCGATGATGAGGGAAATAAACTTCCAAATGGTGAGCGAGGAGAAATTTGCATCAAAGGTCCTCAAGTGATGAAAGGCTATTGGAATCGGCCTAAAGAAACTGCCGAAGTGATGATGGGAGAATGGTTTAAGTCAGGAGATATCGGAATTATGGATGATGACGGCTACACCAAAATTGTAGACCGAAAGAAAGAAATGATTCTTGTTTCTGGATTTAATGTTTATCCAAATGAAGTCGAAAATGTGATTGCTTCTTGTCCTGGAGTCCTTGAAGTAGGGGTGATCGGGATGCCAGATCCAAAATCAACAGAAAAAGTAGTGGCCTATGTGGTTGCAAAAGACAAATCGCTGACCGAAAAAGCAGTCATTTCACATTGCCATGAAAGCTTGACTAACTACAAGATTCCTAGAGAAGTCTATTTTACTGACGAATTACCTAAGTCCAATGTGGGTAAAATTCTTAGAAGGATTATAAAAGAAAAGCATATTGAAAAAATTGGAGCTTAACCTCCATTGAAAAGCGAAAAGGCTCAAATCAAACGATTTGAGCCTTTTTCATTTTTGAGATCTACCGATTTCTTAAATCACTTCTTCAAAATAGGCGATGGTTTTTGTCAAGCCTTCTCGAAGTGCAATTTTTGGTTCCCAATCCAATTCTTTTTTTGCCAATTCAATCACAGGTCTTCGCTGCATTGGATCATCTTGAGGAAGGGGTAAGAAAATCAATTTGCTTTTACTGTTTGTAAGTTCGATAACGAGTTCAGCGAGTTCAAGCATGGTGAATTCACCTGGATTACCAATGTTGACTGGCCCTGTGAACCCATCTCTACTATTCATCAGTCGGTACATTCCTTCAATATTATCATCCACATAGCAGAAAGAGCGGGTTTGTTTTCCATCGCCATAGATGGTGATGTCTTGCCCTTTTAAAGCTTGAACGATAAAATTGGATACTACCCGTCCATCATTTGGATGCATTCTTGGGCCATAAGTGTTGAAGATTCGCATCACTTTGATTGCCACTTTATGTTGTCGGTGATAATCGAAGAAAAGTGTTTCAGCACATCTTTTACCTTCATCATAGCAAGCTCTGATTCCTAATGTATTGACGCTTCCTTTGTATGATTCTGGTTGTGGGTGTACTTCTGGATCACCGTAGATTTCGGAAGTGCTCGCTTGAAGTATTTTGATTTTGAGTCTTTTAGCCAAACCTAGCATGTTCATCGCACCAATTACCGAAGTTTTGGTTGTCTGAACTGGGTCAAATTGGTAATGCACAGGCGAAGCCGGGCATGCAAGATTATAGATTTCATCCACTTCGACATAAAGTGGATGAGTCACATCATGGCGGAGTAATTCAAAGTTTTTATTATCAAGTAGATGATGAATATTTCTTCTGTTTCCGGTAAAAAAGTTGTCGACGCATAATACTTCGTTGCCTTCTTTCAAAAGTCTGTCACAAAGGTGACTTCCCAAAAAACCTCCACCACCACTTACTAAAATTCGTTTCATGTATTAATCAAAATTTAAAGGATCTGTTTCCAAAATTAGTTAATTGTTTCAAATAAGACTCGTTTTCACCCTGATCAAAAGTTAAAACCAATGCTCATCCATCGTTAATGTAGGGTAATTTGTAGATTTTAAGCGTTCAGCAATTGATTTAATTTTTACCAACTCATATTCCATGAAGTAATTGGCTGTTTCGATTTTGCCGAAATAGTAATTTTCATCTGAATCTGGTCGAGCTAGTTTTTCTCTCGCCGTCCGAGCTTGTTTGAGCCACATCCATGCGATTGCCAAGATCCCGCATAATTCTAGGAACAAAGTTGCATCGGCTAAAAAAATGGCTGGACCATCTTTGGATTTTTGAACTTGTAAAGTTGCAATATCATTTGCCAGTTCAAGGTACCTTTCAAAGGTTTCGGCTAGCATGACACATCCAACAGTCAATTTTGCTTCGGCAATTGTTTTCAGGAGTTCCTTATTGAACATTTTCCAACCAAGGCCTTCATGAATCAAAATTTTTCGCCCAAGTAAGTCCAATCCGTGGATACCTGTTGTTCCTTCGTGAATAGGATGAATACGTGCCTCCCGGTAATATTGCTCCACTGGAAAATCAGTAGTATATCCTGCTCCTCCCAAAATCTGGACCGCAGCGGATGTACTCTGTAAGCCCATTTCTGATGGGTAGCTTTTTGCAATTGGCGTCAATAAGTCGAGTAGTGCTTCCTGTTGTGCTTTCTGAGCAGGATCAGTCTCGTGATTGACTTCGTCAGAAAGTTTTGCACAAAAAAGTAACAAGGCCATGGACCCTTCTGTAATA
>JAHEBE010000092.1 GCA_024642365.1 Algoriphagus sp. | reverse complement strand
TTAAGAAAATAACTAGGAGGCCAAATGCGCGCATGTCCAAAAGTAAGGAATTTTCGAAAGGCTTTGCTACTTCACATTAATCGTAAAAGTCCCAGAAACAGGTTGACCATCTAAACCCAGACCTTTCACATGGATAGTCATCGGCCCGGAATTTTCATTTGTGTAGAATGAAATGGTCGCATTACCAGTTTCATCGGTGACTAGGTAGGGATTCCAATACAAAGTTTGCCGTTGATCTTTTAATGCTTTATCTGCTTCTTGCTCATAGTTTACTTGGTAGAATGGGCTGCTTGGCTGAAATCCTTCGATAGTAAATTCCTTGAACCCAGTAATTCGATTATTTCCGAAAGGATCCTTACTGGGATCATATTCTTTCAAATAAACTGCGATTACCCCGTTTCTTCCTTGATCTCCTAACATAGAAACGGTTCGGGAAACAATCTCAACTCGATCTATATCAAAAGGATTGATGGACTTGAGATTGTCAGCAGCGGTCGTACCCCCAAAACTTACCATGACGTTTCCATTCAGCATGACGATCGGTTCCATACTGGAACTTACTGAGGTTGCGCCTGAACGGATCCGGATTTGCTGCCTTCCACTGGCACCTTCTATGGTTACTCGCATCCCAGGCACATTTCCTGCTAGCGAATTGACGAGGTCAGAAGTATTTCCTGAGGCAAATAACTTATCGCCAGTGACCGTATAACTTGGGCTTCCATAAATAGCTTTTGGAGTCTTTAGCCCTTCATCCTCTATGGTAACTGAGTCAAGTTCTACCACATCAGCGGTTTTCTCCAAGGTTCTGATGGGATTAGAAACTGTTTTTAACTGTGGGAAAACTGCAGGATTTGGAAGGACTACCGGCGCATTCAGAGGTTTAGTTAATTCTATTTTTGCAGCAGGTTTTCCTTTTTTATCTGAGGCTTGCACCGCAATTTTTAATGGACCATAAAATTCCATTTCAGCCAAGTCAAAAACTCCATCTCGGTTGGATTCCAATTCGACCATTCCCTCAAAATCATTGATGAAAGCGACTACTTGTCCATTGATCGGTTTATCTTTTTCATCCAAAATAAGTCCTTCTTGGTGGAGATTATTTTCGATTGGATAGGAAAATCGATCCAAGCCCATAGTGTTTGGGATTTCTTCAAGGCTGAGGGATCTTCTAATGGAGCTTGTCTGCTTAATTGGGACGACTTGTGTTTGATCCAATACTGCTGTAGAAAGCGAGGCCTGGACAGGTAGCCCACGTTCATTTCTTGCTTGAATGGTTAGTGTGACCAATTCTTTGGGGCCATAGCTCGATTTATCCGCTAAGACTTTTACCCGATCTGAAGGGCCAGCTTGAGCAGCTTCCGTCTCTACAACTCGCTGAAATGGCGTCAATACAGCAAGTGGCTCCATGAAATAATGATTTGGGCCGTAGTTTCGGTTCCAATTTGTGTAAGCTCTAATAAAGTATTTTTCTTGACTCAGAGTGTCAGGCAAGGAGAAATCTCCAATTGCTACCCCATTCATGATTTTGAATTTTTTCTCGATAATAAAATCACGACCTGCATTGATCAATTCAACATGGAGTACTTTGCTCAATTCCTCTTTGAGGTAAGGATTTCCATAATTGAAAAATGCCTTAAAGAAAAGTTGATCGCCTGCATAGTAATAGGGCTTGTCAGTGTGTAAGTAGATTTTTTCCTGAAAATTAGCGGCAGTACGTTCTAAATTTTGAAGCTGAATTGCTTTTTCAGCATCGTAGTCAAGCGGCAGAAGTGTCGAAATTCGCTTTCGGTCCATGTCACCGGAGAAAACCAAATCCTGTGGATTGAGAATCATGCCATTGCTTCGGACGCGGACGATCTCCTTATTTACTTCTAGCCAAGAGACAGGGTAGGGGGCATCTTTATAGGTGTTGACCTGAGTATATCCTTTTTGGTAGTGAATCTCGATTCTACCTTTCATAGTGATCAAGTATTCTCCAAGCTTATCGGCAGGTTTCACTAGATCTGGATTTTTATAAGGGATAACAGACTTTCCTAATTCATTTGCAAAAATATCCGTCCGCAAATTCATGGAAGCTGATCCTCCCGGTTTATCACCATATAAGAAAAACCCTTGTTGTTCTTGCTCCCCTTTGATCATAGCGCGAAACATATTCATGGGAGATTTCTGGTAGACCAAAGATCTGTTTTGTTCCCAAGCTTTGCGCTGAGTTTCCGATTCAGGCTTCATTTCTTCAAATCTCGCTGCCCCGACGATACGGTAATTGGTAGGAGAATTATAGAATTCCTTTAAATCAAAGCTGATTTTATAGCCTAGGTAATTGTTGATGATTTCGATCGGCTGATATGCCGAAGCTAGAAATACACTTTTATCTTCTCCTTCAGAAAAATCTATCGCCCATGGATTTTCGATACTGGACATCGCTGCCACTTCATCGTTTCCTAAAAAGAGATTTTGAAATTTACGCAGGTCACGTTCCCAGCTTTTGTCACGTGAGGCTTTGATTTCCACATCTGAAAGTTCCGTCACCACGGCTTTCATATTCAAATTCACAGTGGATGTTCCCCCGGGATTTAGTGTAATTTTTTTTGTTTCTGCGGTGTACCCAAGGAAAGAGAATCCGATTTCGATGGGGCCGGGCTCAAGATTGGATAAGGTGTATTTTCCATCCAAATCGGTTACTGTGGCGATTGTCGTATTATTAATGAAGACATTGCAATAAGGGAGCGTTTCTCCGGTTTCTGCATCTTTGACTATGCCTGTGATCGTACCCGTCTGGGCGAACAAAAACGTAGATAAACCGAAAAATAAAAAGAAAGAGAGCGAGAGTTTTTTCATCATTGGGCAAAGGTACTTGTGGCTTGTTTTCGACAGTAAAGATTCAATTAATTTCCATTCAAAAGAAAGTGACCATAAATAGGTTCTCCAAAAATAGTAATACCTCGAATCTCTAACCAGATTGGACCAGCTTGGTTTCCTGTTGTAAACTGAATTCTTTGACTAAGGTTGTTTTCGGTAGTTGGGAGATTTGGATTCCAATACAAAACTGGACGTTGCGATTGATCAGGATTGGTTAATTTCAGGATTTGTGCTTGTAGCGTTTCCTTCTTTGGGAAACCTTCAATTGAAAACGATTTGAAGGAATTCATATTTGCCATGATCGCATCGTCATAGGCCTTACCTGTTTTTGTGATGATAGAAATCACCCCATTTCTACCTTGGTCGCCGAGCGTATTGACTAGTCTTTTGACTACCTCAACACGTTCTATGGCGAACACATTAATTCGAGGAAGTACGTCAATCACCGGAGTGCCTGCCAAGGCAGCAGGGATTCCATTGATTAGAACTAGAGGTTCACCACCACGGAATTTGACTGCAGTAGGCGTGCCGCCAACTTGCATCCCAGGAATTCGGGAGGCGAGAAGAAAAAGGAATTGTTTGGGGTCGCCATTTAATTGGAATTCTGATGGATCAACTACATTGTCTGGTGTTCCATAGATCATTGGACGATCCTTTCTTTCTCGTGAAGATTCGATCACAGCCTCTTCCATCAATACTTCACCGGTTTGCATTCCCGAGATGATTTCCTCTTTGGATAAAAAAGAGTTTTCAGCTAAGATGGCTTTTGGAAACTCAAATTCTGGGAGTTTGAAGTCTTCTCCAAAACGCTTGATTTCAAGGCTTTTGTTGATTCTTGTTTGCCCATCTCTTGGAGTAGCTTTCATTGCAATTTCAAATGGACCTTCAAACTGCCGATCAATAAGTGTAAAAGCACCATCGTCGGATCCAGTGGCTGTTTTAAGGTTATCTTCAAAACCACCGAAAAGTAATTCAGCATTTCCGCGAACTGGGGCTCCATTTTTGTCAGTAAATTTTCCCAATAGCGCAAAGCCATATTCAGGATCGATTTTGAAATCACCACTTGATAGACCTGTCGGGTTTAACTCGAGTGATTCTGAAATACCCAAAGGCTCCAAAAAAGGTTGGGTTTGGTTGAGGTCCAATACCGCTATGGAAATATTGGCACTAATCGGCTTTCCTTCTTCATTTTGAACCATAATATTGAGGCTAACTTCCTCATTTGGCCCAAATTTTTGTTTTTCTGCGAAAAATGAAATCCCTTTGGATTCACTAATTAATTCACTTGAAGGAGGAAAATCGTCCAAATCCATGATCTGAACTGGTTGATAAAACACCCCCGTTTCTCCATAATTTGTACTCCATGCCGTGTAAGCTTTGAGCAAGTAATTGCCTTGATTTAAAGGTTTCTCAGGTTCCAAAAATCCTTGCGCCAAGCCATTTTCGATTCGAAATACGCGATGCAAAGCAAGATTTCCGAATTCATCTAATAGCTCTAGGTGGAGGACTTTGCTCATTTGATCTGCAAATGCCGCGTTCCCGTACCGAATATAGGCTTTGAAAAAAATGGACTCATTTTGCCAATAATACCCTCTTGCAGTATGGAGATAAATTCGTTCCTGCAGTCCATCAGCGGTTCGTTCGAGATTTTTTAATTGAATAATTTTCTCTCCTTCAAAATTACTTGGAAGGAGCAGAACAGGACTTTCCGTTTCAATATTCCCGTTGATTTGGAGTTCCTCTGGATGGACCAATGCGCCATTTGACTTGAGAGAAATAGAAGCTCCCGAGTAAGAAAGGGTGGCTTTTGAACCATTTGGCAAGGTAACTTGGGTCGATTGGGAAAAAGTTAACTTATATTCTCCAGGACTGTCGCCATAAAACACCTTCGGTTGTGGGTCTGGCTCAAAATTGGCCGTTTCTCCAGAAAGTAGTTGGACCATTTGGTATTCCAGCGAATTTTCAAATAAAGCAGCTTGGTTACGGTGGATTGTTTGCGCCGTCTCAGAATTGAGACGATCAAGTTCGAAATAAGCATAATCTGCGTTTAATTCCCCGTTTTGCTCACTCAAAAAGAAAGGCTCAAAGTATGTAGTGACAAGATATCCAGTAGCCAGATTTCGAAAGAAAACAGCCTCAGAAGCGGATACTTTAATTCTTTTATCCAGTTCCTCAAAAATCAAAACTTCTGGATTGACGAGTAGAATCTGAGGAGAGTCATCTAAGGATCCAAGAAAGCCTTGTTTAAAAAGTAGCGTGTATTTTTCTCTTTTTTTTGAAGATATAGCTTTCTGAATCGGAGCGAAACTGCTTAAAGGAGTTATTGAAAAGGATTGGTCAGGGGTATTTTTTTCAAGCTGAAAGGAACTGCTACCCATTTCAAATCCTGGAGAAAAGATTTTGACTGCCCAATATCCCTGTGGCATTTTTGGCATTATAAAGCTTCCGGTACTGTCGGTGTAAGTTTGGTAGCTGGTATTAGGTACGAAAAGATGTGATCCAGGTATTGGTTCCCCAGTCAGTTGGTTTAGAACTTTTCCGCTCAAGTTTTTTTCTTGTGCAGTGGAGATACTGACTTGACAAATAAGAATGATGAAAGAAATAAAAAAGAAACGCATAGTCTTGAAAGAATCCGTAAGTCGTGAAAAATAATAAAAAAAGCTCCATAACGGAGCTTTTAATTTTAATTTTCAAACAATTTAAGAATTAGACTTTTTGCCTTTTTTAGGTTCATCCAAGTCATCACGATCTTTCAGTTTTTTGTCTTCCACGTTTTTATTTAAAAACTCATTGATCTTGTCAATGGAAAAGGAAGATGAAATTTCACCAAATGAATTTATTTCCATTTTAAAACCTTGAAGCTCTTCATGAACTTTTGGGTCTTCGTCTTTCTTTTTTTTCTTAGCCATTAGGTTTGAATTAATCGATTACGGATAAAGTAGCTAAGGCAAATCTGATTCGCTTAGCTAATTCTTGAGTTCCTAAAATAGCAAATACTTCCATCAAATCCGGACCTACCCCAGAGCCAGTTGTAGCCAACCGAACTGCCTGCATTACTTTTCCGAGTTTTATTTCTTTGGATTCAGCTGTTGCTTCCAATAGGGTTTTAGCAGAAATACCATCAAAAGGGCCATCAAATTGGCTAATTCGATCGGCATAAGAAGTCAGCACATTGACAGCATCTTGGTTCCATCTTTTCGAGGCTATTTCTTGGTCAAAATCAGATAAAGGTAGAACGATAAACTTTGACTGGGCCCAAAGTTCTGCTGGGAATGTCACGCGTCCTTTGACTAATTCGACCAATGCTTCTGCTTTTTCTGTGGATACAACAATCCCATCGGCAGCTGCGTCAGCGATTAAGAAAACAGCCAATTCCGAATTAGGCATGGCTCGAAGGTATTGTTCGTTGAACCATTTCGCTTTGGCGATGTCAAACTTGGTCCCTGATTTTCCGATTCTTTCGATTGAAAATGCCTCTATCAATTCAGACATGGAAAAAATCTCACGATCATCTCCAGGATTCCATCCTAGGAATGCCAAGAAGTTTAAGAAGGCATCTGGCAAATAGCCTTGCTCGCGGAAGCCTGCCGCGGTCTCGCCATTCTCTTTGTTTTCCCAATTCAATGGAAAAACAGGAAATCCTAATTTATCTCCATCCCGCTTGGAGAGTTTACCATTGCCATCTGGCTTGAGTAACAGCGGCAAATGGGCAAATTCCGGCATGGTTTCTTCCCAACCGAAAAACTTATATAGAAGCACATGAAGTGGAGCCGATGGGAGCCATTCTTCGCCACGAATTACATGGGTGATGCGCATGAGGTGATCATCCACAATGTTTGCCAAGTGATAGGTAGGCATCCCATCTGATTTCATCAATACCTTATCATCCAGCGTGGAGGAGTGAACCATCACCCAACCTCGGATCATATCATGCAGGCGGACTTCTTCTTTTCTTGGGATTTTTACTCGGATCACATAAGGCTCTCCTGAAGCCAATCTCGCAGCTACTTCTTCTTCAGATAGTGTCAACGAGTTTTTCATTTGAGTTCGGGTGATGCTGTTGTATTGCGGCTGAACCACCCGTGCCGCTGTCAATCGCTCCCGCATAGCTTCTAGTTCCTCTGAAGTGTCGAATGCGTAGTAAGCATGGCCTCGATCGATCAAGTCCAATGCATATTGCATATACATAGGTTTCCTCTCAGACTGTCGGTAGGGAGCAGAGTCTCCTGGATTCCAAGGACTTTCATCAAAGGAAATATTCAGCCATTCGAGTGACTCTTTGATGTATTCCTCTGCTCCTGGGACAAAACGATTTTGGTCAGTATCCTCGATACGTAGCAGAAATTTGCCCCCCATTTTTTTGGCAAAAAGGTAATTATATAAAGCGGTACGAACACCTCCAATATGTAGGGCGCCGGTAGGTGAAGGGGCAAAACGTAAGCGAACTTCTCTCGTCATAAGGTATCAAATCTAGCCAAAGTTTGATGGCTGTTACTTTCAGTGATTAGGGCGCAAAGATACTAATTTGTGGGGGAAGGAGAAGGAGTACTAGAATTGATAATTTGAAAATCCAACCCACCGAATAGATGGCCTTGCCATTTAAATACTTTAATAAAAAGCCATTCTTATTCTTTTTTGTTTGAAGATTAAACCAAAAAAGGAACCCATTGCTAGGTTCCTTTTTTTGATCAAGAGCAATTGCTCTTAGTGCTTCACTCGGATTTTCTCCTTGATACGTGCAGCTTTACCCTGACGTCCTCTAAGGTAGAATAGACGAGCTCTTCTTACTTTTCCTTGTCTCAATAGATCGATTTGCTCGATTGCAGGAGAGATGATTGGGAAGATACGCTCTACACCGATTCCATTAGAAATCTTACGAACAGTGAAAGTCTCACCATTTGAATTTGGGTTTCTTCGCTGGATCACAGTTCCTTGGAACTGCTGGATACGCTCCTTGTTACCTTCTTTGATTCGTACGTGTACGTTGATGGTATCTCCTGCTTTGAATGAAGGGAATTTAGCTCTTGATTCGCTGTATTCCGCTTCTACTATTTTCATTAAATCGCTCATAGCTTTATGTTTTTATGCTTTCGCTGTTTGCCAACGCGTGGCTTATTAAATTACTTCTTCTTTGACTTTACATCGCTTTCCCCAGGAGCTGACTTGCTGAGCAAATCTGGCCTTCGTTCTTGGGTTCTGCGAACCGATGCTTCAAATCTCCATTCATTTATCTTGGCTTCATGACCTGAAAGCAATACCTCCGGTACTTTCATCCCATCATAATCAGCGGGACGTGTATAAACCGGCGGTGCCAAAAGGCCATCTTGGAAAGAATCTGTCAATGCTGAGGTTTCATCATTTAATACGCCGGGGATTAATCGGATGATTGCATCTGCTACTACAGCAGCGGCAAGTTCTCCTCCCGAAAGTACAAAGTCACCAATACTGATTTCCTTGGTGATGAATCGCTCCCTAACCCGCTCATCAACACCTTTATAATGACCACAAAGGATCAAGAGATTTTGATTTAGGGAAAGTGCATTGGCCATGGGTTGGTCAAAAGTCTTTCCGTCAGGCGTCATGTAGATGATTTCATCGTAGGTACGCGTTTTCTTCAAGGCTTCAATGCATCGGGCGATTGGCTCGATCTGCATGACCATTCCGGCTCCTCCACCAAAAGCATAATCATCGACTTGCTTTTGTTTGCCACTGGCATAGTCTCGGAGATTGTGAACTTTAACACTAGCGAGTCCTTTGTCTTCTGCTCTTTTCAGAATAGAATGTGAGAAAGGTCCTGTCAGTAAGTCCGGCACTACCGTGATAATGTCAATATGCATGGATTAGTCTTCCAGATAAATTTCAAGTAATCCTTCGGGTAGCTGGCAGTAAACTTTTTTAGCTGCCTTATCCACTTTGGAAATAATGCCATCCTGAATAGGGATCAGCACTTCTTTACCTTGGTGAGTGACTCCGAGGAGATTTTGAGTATCCAAATCATAAATGATCTGAATGGGTCCAATCAGCCCTTTGGTTTCATCAAAAACCTCAAAACCGATCAATTCGTGGAAGTAATACTGTCCTTCTTCTAAGGGCGCTAGCGCTGTAATAGGAAGATAAACTTCCGATCCAACAAGATTCTCAACCTGATCGATGGAGTCAAGCTCCTCAAATTTGGCTAAGGCTTTATTTCCGGGTTGAAGCACAAAATGCTCCAAGAAATAAGGCACTAATCGGGACTTCTGCTCTAGAAAAAGGTGTTTTAGATCTTCATAATCCTCAGGATAATCCACATCTAAGACGATATTCACTTCTCCACGAAGTCCATGAACTTTAGACACATAGCCTAATTGAAAGCACTGATCCTTGTTCATGGGGAATTTATTCGATTAAGCTTTTGCTTCCTCTTCGCCTTCAGCAGATGCCTCAGGAGCAGCTTCTTCAGCAGCAGGAGTTTCCTCAGCTACAGCCTCAGCAGCAGGAGCTTCTTCAGCAGCTACTTCCTCTACAGGAGCAGGATTATTAGCGGCTTCTGCAGCAGCTAAAAGTGCTTTTTGCTCATCTTCTTTTGCCTGGATCGCATCAATTCTAGCTTGGTTTTTAGCAGCCTCAGCATCCAATGCTTTCTGACGAACTTCAGCTTTTGCCTTACTGATGGAATCTGACTTACCTGCGATTTTCGCGTCTTTTTCGTTCAACCATGCTTCGAATTTAGCATCTGCTACTTCTTGCGTGATTGCACCTTTCAATACACCAATTTGAAGGTGTTTCTTCAGCATGATACCTCTATAAGAAAGCATTGCTTTCACAGTATCTGTTGGCTGAGCTCCGTTCAACAACCATTTAAGAGCGCGCTCATTGTTGATGTTGATAGAAGCAGGATTCGTGTTTGGGTTGTAAGACCCGATCTTTTCGATGAAGCGTCCATCACGTGGAGCTCTTGCATCAGCTACAACCACGTCGTAGATAGCCATTTTTCTTCTACCTCTTCGTGCTAATCTGATTTTTACTGACATAAATTTTAAATGTATTTAGTGAGTGGATGGAACCCGTCCATCCTAATTTTGGAGTGCAAAGATAGGGTAAATGATTGGAAAGCCACAAGTTGCCCGCAAATATTTGTAAGAAAGTTGCCTTTTATTTTATCTTGCTTCCAGAATTGGAAATAATTTGCCAATTAAAGTTCCTGGCCCTGTAGTTCAACGGATAGAACAAGCGTTTCCTAAACGCTAGATCTAGGTTCGATTCCTAGCAGGGCTACTTAAT
>JAHEBE010000399.1 GCA_024642365.1 Algoriphagus sp. | reverse complement strand
AAGCAAAAGCTCAAGTTCAAAATGGGGAACGCTATGGCTTTTTGTTTATCCCCAAGATTGACTTGAAGTCTCCAACTGGGATTACCTATTATGGGGAAGAAAATCCCAACATGAACTTGATTAGCTATTTAGAGAATAATCTGAAGAAAAAGATCGAGGAACAACGACTCTTTGAAAGTGGTATAGATCCAAAAATCATCAATGATGTACGGACAAAAGTGGCGATTAAATCTATTACACTAGACGATAAAGGCACTGAAACTGTTAGCAATGCCACAGTAAATTATGCGATCGGTTTCCTTGCAGGGATTTTAATCTACATGTTCATTTTCATCTATGGCAACCAAATCATGCAAGGGGTTATTGAGGAAAAATCGAGTAGAATCGTTGAAATTCTCGTGTCTTCTTTGAAGCCATTCCAACTGATGATTGGGAAAATTCTCGGCATCGCCGGGGTTGGATTGACTCAGTTAGTAATTTGGATTGTGTTGGTGGGGACGCTCACTACGGTGGTCACTGGATTCTTAGGAATGCAAATGCCGCAGGAGCAAGCCATGGAAATGGCCAATGCCGACCTTCCGAATGCGATGCCTGACTCTGAATTGGGGGATATTCTCCAAGTGCTTTCAGGCATTAATGCCACAGAGATTGTCCTTTGTTTTGTATTTTATTTTTTGGGAGGCTATCTGATGTATGGGGCACTTTTTGCTGGAATCGGTTCTGCTGTAGATGCGCCATCGGATGCGCAGCAGTTTATGCTGCCTGTGACCATTCCGTTAATAGTATCTTACATGGGTCTATTTGTCTTTGTGTTAAATGATCCAAACAGCACGACTTCCTTTTGGCTTTCCATTATCCCGTTGACTTCGCCTATTGCTATGATGGGGAGGGTGAGCTATGGTGTTCCGGGCATGGAGTTGGCACTCTCCATGGTTTTATTGATCCTTGGATTTCTTGGGACTACTTGGATTGCTGGAAAAATTTACCGCATCGGAATCTTGATGCATGGGACTAAGCCAACCTATAAGATCCTTTGGAAGTGGATCAAAACAAATAATTAATCTCCAAAACCGAAAATTTCAGGATTTCTCTTCCCGAATTTTAATTCTAAATTTAGCTTTCTAGGCTTACTCAAAGAATTTGAAAATCCGGCTTCGATATACTAATTATCCAATCATGGAGTTAGTAAAGTTGTTCCGTTTTACTGATGAAAAACCGATTTCAAGACCTTACTTCTGTTGATCTTTACAGCAATAAAAAGCAAGTCAAATGGCTTGTGGTATTGGTATCTATTATCATTGGGTCGGGTTCGATCTGGTATACCAACCAACTTGTAGATGAATTGAAGGAGCGGGAGCGGAGACAAATCGAGCTCTTGTCGGCAGCTCTGGAGTATGCAGCAAGCAATGCTGAAAATCTCACCTTTATCAATCAGGAAATAATTCAGCAAAACTATTCGATTCCAATCATCATGGTTGATTCGGAAGGTGACCCTATCGAATTCCGAAATATTCCTTTCAAATCGAATGCAAATGCCCAAGATTCAATTCGGACTTTGCAAGCCGAGTTATTAGAAATGCAGGAGGAATATGAGCCAATCCTTTTGGAGGAAGCAGATATCCAAGTCTATTATCGAAACTCAGAACTGCTGATCAACCTAAAATATTACCCTTACGTGCAGCTTGCAGTCATTCTCCTATTTGGGGTTTTAGCTTACACACTTTTCAATCAAAGTAAAATTGCGGAGCAAAATCGGGTTTGGGCTGGTCTGACAAAGGAAACAGCACATCAATTGGGAACGCCTATTGCCTCTCTTATGGCTTGGATTGATTACCTGAGAAATTCCCCTGTCTGGGAAGAAAACCGGGAGATTATTCAAGAAATGGACAAGGACGTGGTAAAACTCAGAATGGTCACGGAGCGATTTAGTAGCATTGGGAGCAAACCCGTGATTCAGTCCGAAAATCTCTATGAAAGCATCGAGGAAACGATCAACTATTTGAGGCCTAGGATTTCGACCAAAGTGGAGATGATAATTAATGCGGATAGCAAAGACTTAGACGCCATGATGAATAAGCCATTATTCGAATGGGTGATTGAGAATATTTGCAAAAACGCAGTAGATGCGATGAAAGGAAAAGGAGTGATCACCATAGAAATACTCCAAGACAGCGATAAATATGTGATCGTCGATATCACAGATACCGGAAAAGGTATGGAAAAAGGGATGTATAAACGGGTGTTTAACCCAGGATTCTCCACGCGCCAGCGAGGCTGGGGATTGGGCTTAACACTGGCAAAACGAATTATCGAAGGGTACCATGGCGGGAAGATTTTTGTGAAAAATTCCGAAATCGGGAAAGGAACTACCTTTCGGATCGTCCTTCATGGAAGCTTAGAGGGCGCTTCCCAGTTTGTCACAGAGGGATTGTTGGAATACTAATTTCGAATTAGCGGTTTGGGATTTAACTAGGATTTGGCACATCATAAATTTATTTGCATTGATTATCCTTTGTCCTTTTTAATCCTGAATGTCGAATGAAGAATACCGAATGATAAAGTAGACTTCAGGAAAATCGGAAATTTCAATTCCTCAATTTTAAATTCTAAAATTCCCTTCACTCTTTTTTCCCTACCTTTGCCCGCTGAAAAACATTTCCCATGAGTTTGAAAGAAGAAATCCAGAAGCGAAGAACTTTTGCCATCATTGCTCACCCAGATGCTGGAAAAACCACTTTGACTGAAA
>JAHEBE010000398.1 GCA_024642365.1 Algoriphagus sp. | reverse complement strand
TCTTATTTCTCCACCATGCGCCTTCACAATATCATAAGATAACGATAATCCCAGCCCAGTCCCAGAGCCTGTAGGTTTGGTCGTAAAGAAAGGCTGGAAGATTTTTTCTTTGATGGAGTCTGGAATGCCTGAGCCGTTGTCTTGGACGGTAATTTCAACTCCTAAATCCCCTGAAGGGGACTTGGTCGTCGTTGTTTTGACAATCACCTCTGGTTTGTAGCCTTCTCCCCCTTCAGGGGGTTGGGGGGTAGTTTTTGCTTTTTCATTCACCGCATAAAAGGCATTGTTGATCAGATTGAGCAGGACTCTACCGATATCCTGTGGGATGACATCTACTTTCGGAAGGTTAGGGTGAAAGTCTGTTTTATAATCAGCATTAAAACTTTTGTCCTTGGCTCGAAGTCCGTGGTAGCTTAGTCGTAGATATTCATCGGCCAAGGCATTGAGATCAGTAGGTTCTTTCTTCCCCTCACTCTTGCGGCTGTGCTCGAGCATTCCTTTGACGATATCTCCAGCGCGCTTGCCGTGATGGTTGATTTTAGAAAGGTTTTCTTTGAGGTCTTTTCCAATAAATTTGGCCTCCTCAATGTCTCCCTTTTCCAGTTCTTCATTCATTTCATCCACCAGCTCTTCGCTGACTTCCGAAAAATTATTCACAAAATTCAGCGGATTCTGAATCTCATGTGCGATTCCCGCTGTGAGTTCTCCAAGAGAAGCCATTTTCTCAGATTGGATAAGTTGGGCTTGGGTGGATTTGAGTTGGTTGTAAGCTCCTTCAATCTGGAGTTTTGCTTTTTGCTTTTGCTTATTGTTTCGAAAGAGTAAAAAGGCCAGTATTATCGCAGAAATTAATGCTCCAGAAATGCTAAAAATCCATAAACGCTGGACTTGGTTTTTATAAGCTACTTTAGCAGCTTCAATTTCATACTGACGTTCTTGTTCATCATAATCAATGAAGGCTTCCAATCCTGTTTGTATTCTGAGATCATCAAGGCTGTCCCTATAGGCGAGTGCCGACTTGCTGAGTTGAAGTGCTTTTTCAGGGTCGGTTTTCTCGTAGAATTCTGAAAGTAAAATATCACCCGCTATTAAATCCGAATAAATACCACTGTCTTCAGCTATCTCATGTGCCTGGAGAGCAAAAAAGAGGGCAGAATCAAGTTTTCCTATTTTTTGATAAATACGAACTAAATTATAATTGCAGGCAAATAAAAAAGTTGAACCAAGACTGATTTGCAATGCTTGTTGCGTTAATGATAGGGCACTATCATAGTATCCTGCCTCAAAATATATTTCTCCAAGTACGCGAGATGTGGTGGACTTAGTTAGACCTGGTCTTAACCGATCGCCATTAACCTTTGCTATTTTCCCATAATAAAAGGCTGAATCGAGTTGATTCATTTTTAAAAAGGTTGACGCAATGCCAGCCTCAGCAATTGCGGCAAACCATGGCCAATTTAACTCGGCTAAAATCTTTGATTCTTTATAGTAACTCAGTGCCTTTTCGTAATCATTTGTTTTGGTGTAAAGGGTGCCTAATTGATAAAGTAAGCCTGACTTTGCCTGCCCATTAGAATGTCTTTCAGCTATCTTAATTGCATCCAAAGTTATTTGTAGTGCTTTTGAATCGTTGCCAATAGCCAGATGAGTCAAAATAATTCCATTCAATGCATTGAGTTCTGCCTTTGGGAAATTGATTTGTCGAGACATTATTACTGCATTATTACCATAATACAATGCTGAATCTGGTCGATTCCATTTATAGTACTGGCATATATCAGCCAATAGCATTGCCTTGGTAGTATCTTGTGTGGCAATTGATAGCTCATTTTTTAAGCTATCAATATATCGCATTCGAGTTTGTGCAATCCCAATTTCTGGGCTTATGAAAAAAAGAATAATCAAGACTAGAAAAATTTTCATGGCTATGCAGTTGTTGGTAAATGAAGAATAAACTTTGTTCCTTGTTCTTCTATACTTGACTTATCGGTGGATGGACTTTCTACCTTCAATTCTCCTCCATGTGCTTTCACAATATCATAGCTCAAACTCAAGCCCAATCCAGTTCCTGAACCGGTTGGTTTGGTCGTAAAGAAGGGTTGGAAGATTTTTTCTTTGATGGAGTCTGGAATGCCTGAGCCGTTGTCGGAGACTGAAATCTCAACTCCTTTTTCGGTTGTCTTTGTGCTAACAGTTACCTGGGGTTTGTATCCTTTCTCCCGATAGCTATCGGGATCCTGTTTTGCCTTCTCATTCACCGCATAAAAGGCATTATTAATCAGGTTGAGCAGAACTCTTCCTATGTCCTGTGGGATGACTTCCTCTTTGGGAAGATTGGGATCAAGATTGGTTTTCAACTCACATTCGAAGTTGGGTTCTTTTGCTAAAAAAGATTGGTAGCTCAATCTGAGAAATTCTTCTGCCAAGGCATTGAGATTGGTCAGTTCCTTTTGTCCAGAACTTCTTTTGCTATGTTCCAACATCCCTTTGACGATGTCTCCAGCTCGCTTGCCGTGGTGGGTGATTTTTTCTTCGTTTGTCTCGATATCGTTCGCGATGAACTTGATTTCTTCAAGATCGCCTTTTTCGATTTCTTCTTTCAATTCTGCGATAAGCTCACGATTGAGTTCCGAGAAGTTATTCACAAAGTTCAATGGATTCTGAATCTCGTGGGCGATGCCTGCGGTGAGTTCACCGAGGGAGGCCATCTTTTCGGATTGGATGAGTTGGGCTTGGGTGGATTTGAG
>JAHEBE010000091.1:5894-10177 GCA_024642365.1 Algoriphagus sp. | reverse complement strand
GTGACTTCCTTGGCTACCTTATAGTTTACGTCGGCGTCGATTAAGGCCCTTCTGATTTCCTTAACAGTGCTTGCGACGTTAATTTCTGTGATTTTACCAGTTCCTTTAAGTGTTTTAAAGGCTCGGTCTAGTTTTAAACTTAAATTATCAAACATTCGATTTTTCAGCTATTTGCTGCAAAAGTACTAATTTTCAATCCAGATCGAAAGTCCATTTCCATCTATTCCCCTACCAATCCAAACTTTTTTGATGCCTCCGTTTGGCTATTAATTCTTAATTTGCGTCGTTATTTCTCATCTCCCCTGATTTTCTTTTTGCATGAAGCTAGATTTCAAAAAAGACATCCTCCCCCACCTGCTGGGAATATCCATTTTCTATCTGATCGTGGCGCTGTATTTTTCTCCAGTGGTGTTTCAAGACCAAGTGATTTTCCAAGGAGACATCCTGCAGTGGGAAGGATCCGCAAAAGAAGCGATGGATTTTCGTGAAAAGACAGGGGAAGAGGCACTTTGGACCAACAGTATGTTTGGGGGAATGCCTGCTTATTTCATCAGCATGGAATTTCCCGGGGACATCACCAATGCATTGGTTTCGGTGCTCACTTTAGGTCTACCCCATCCGGTCAACGGGCTTTTTCTTGGCATGTTGGCCATGTATATTCTATTACTCAGCTTTCGTGTTCGTCCCGTATTTGCCATTATTGGATCGGTCGCATTCTCTTTTAACACGTACAATCTGCTAAGTCTTGAAGCTGGGCATAATGCTAAAATATGGGCAGTTTGTTTGATTCCATTGATTTTGACAGGGATACACCTGGCTTTTGAGCGAAAGCGGATTTTGGGAGCAGCTTTGCTCGGTTTGGGACTATTGCTTCAATTGAAATTCAACCACCTACAAATTACCTACTATACTTTACTCATTTCGGTGATTTATGTGGGAGTCAGATTAATTTTTGATTGGAAAAAAGACGGCATTACCCCAGTCCTTAAAACACTTGCTTTTTTAGTGCTTGGTGCAGCATTGGCAGTGGGAGGAAATATCGGAAGATTGGCCACTGCTTTAGAATATAGCCCATATTCCACCAGAGGGGCTGCGACCTTAGAAAGTGCTGGTTCTGGACTTGACAAAGACTATGCTTTTGCTTGGTCAAACGGAAAGTTGGAAACTTTGACACTGCTCGTACCAGATTTCTATGGCGGAGGAAGTCAAACCCCACTTGGTAAAAATTCAGAATCAGAAAAAGCACTCCGAGCTAATGGCGTCGATGCACAACAAATCAATGGATTTCTTCAAGGAGCACCGACCTATTGGGGCGATCAACCATTTACCGGCGGGCCAATTTATGGGGGAGCCATTTTAATATTTCTCGCTATCCTAGGGATTTGGGCGGCACCAAAAGAAAGTCTTATCACATTTGGAACCATCATCGTATTTTCTCTTTTGCTTTCATGGGGAAAAAACCTGAGCTGGTTCAATTATCTGCTTTTTGACATCCTTCCCGGCTACAATAAATTTCGAGCAGTTTCCATGGCTTTAGGAATGACACTCTTTGCGATTCCTGTCTTGGGAATGATTGCTTTAGAGCGAACGATAGCTAACAAGCAACTCAAACCGCTAATCCTAGCAGCAGGAGTAGTAGCTGGAACCTTATTGCTATTGGTTTTGGGAGCAGGCATGTTCCGATTTGATGGTGCTGCGGACCAAGGCTTACCTGAATGGCTACTAGCTTCATTAAAATCCGATCGAAAAGCCATGCTAAGTGCTTCAGCTTGGAAAAGTCTAGGCTTTGTTTTGGCTGCGTTTGGATTGATTTATTTTTCCCTCAAAGGGAAAATCAATGACTTGGTTTTGGGCTTGGGACTTCTCGCTTTGGTAACCTTAGACCTTTGGATCGTCAATCGTCAGTATCTTAATAAAGAATCCTTTCAACCTAATCCGTCGAGTTCTTTCTTCGCTATCACACCAGCAGAGGAACTGGTGGCCAAAGATCAGAGCCATTTCAGAGTACTCAGCCTTACTGAATCATTGACCAAAGGAGCTCGGACAAGCTATCGGTTTCAAAGTCTAAGTGGCTACCATGGAGCCAAATTGCGTCGATACAGCGACTTACTCGACAATCAATTGACTTTTGAATTGGATGAATTCATCAAAAAAGCCCAAGCTGGAACTTTTGATTTTGAGGGGATTCAGGTGATGAATATGCTCAATACCAAGTACATCATTGCTGGTTCAGCTGCCAATGCAGTATTTGAAAATCCCGCAGCAAATGGTGCGGCTTGGGTACCTTCAGAAATCATCCCTGTTAGCACCAATGAAGAGGAGATGGAACTGATCGGAGAAATCAATACACGACAAGCTGCTACGGTTTCAAGCACTGAATATCCGGGTGTAGCATCAGGTCAGGGACAAATCCAATTAGAAGCTTACCTTCCAAATGAATTGAAGTACACTGCAACAATGACCAAAGCAGGTTTAGGTGTTTTCTCAGAGATCCATTACCCGGTAGGTTGGACTGCGACCATCGATGGTAATGAATCGCCAATTCTTCGAGTTGACTACTTGCTCAGAGGTTTAGAAATCCCTGAGGGACAGCATGAAATTGTTTTCAAATTTGCTCCGAAAAGCTATACAGCCACTAAAACCCCGATGATCATATTTCAATATTTGATCTTGGCAGGACTTTTCGCCGGAATCTTCCTGACGATTAAACCCAAACAGCATGGAAATCAATAAAGACAATGTGGTCAGTTTTTATGATCAATTTGCTGAAAAGCAAGAAAAGACAGGCATCAACTCCCGGCATCTGAGCATCTTAAATATAGTGATGGAAGCTGGTTTGCATTCCAGTCATTCCATCCTGGAAGTTGGTTGTGGGATAGGGACTGTTTCTCATCTTTTGGCAAATCAAGTGAAAAAAGGCGAAGTGCTAGCGGTGGATATTTCTCCCGAAAGCATCTCAAAGGCCAAGGAAATTTGGAAGGATCAAACCAACTTGACCTTTGAGGTTTCGGATATGTCAGATTTTGAAAAGACCGGTAAAACTTATGATTTTTTTGTTTTCCCGGATGTCTTAGAGCATATTCCGGTCGATCAGCATGCAAGATTATTTCAGAATATTCAGAAGCATTCGCATTCGGATTCTGTCGTGGTTATTCATATCCCGGCACCTCGATATCTGAAGTGGATGATAGAAAATGAGCCTCAAAAGCTTCAGGTAATTGATCAACCGCTGGATTCGGGAGATTTGATTAAAAGCCTAACAAATGCGGGCTTTTACCTGGATAAGATGGAGACTTACTCCATTTTCTTCAAAGAAAAAGATTACCAATATTTCATCTTCCGAGCCACCAAACCCTTGATTCAGTCTACTCCTCGGAGCAAATGGGATATTTTAAAAGAACGAATAAAAATCCGAACTAAGTACAGCATCCTAGGCTAAGTGATTCTGTTTACTAATTCAAAACATTAGCATTCATGAAAATTAAAGAAAATGCAGTCGTAGGATTGACTTATGAACTGAAAGTGAGCAAAGATGCTGACGATATCGAGTCTGCACCGTTCAGCGTAGAAGTTCGCGATGAAGAAGATCCTTTTTATTTCATTTTTGGACAAAGTGGACTCCCAGAGAAATTTGAGGAGTTACTTAATTCAAAATCGCAGGGAGATGCTTTCTCTTTTATTATTCCGATGGCTGATGCTTATGGCCCAGCTGAGGAAGATTTACTGATTACGTTACCCAAAAGTCAATTTTCAAAAGAGCAGGGATTCACCAAAGAGATGTTGGAAGAGGGGAATTTTTTACCCTTGATGGACGAGAATGGCTACCCGATGCAGGCAAAAATTTTGAAAGATTTGGGCGATGAAATGCTTCTGGATTTTAATCATCCTTTGGTTGGCTTTGATTTGCATTTTGATGGACTGATTATGGAAGTCAGAAAAGCCACCAAAGAAGAATTGGCGCATGGGCATGTCCATGGTCCGAACGGGGCACATGACTAAGAAAAAATGCATTTACAAAAAAGCACCTGTATTCTAGTTTTAAGTGCGATTTGTATTTGCTGTACACCAAAAGAGAATTCTGAAACTAAAAGCCTCCTAAGCTCTAATAAAATAGACTATATCAGACCGATTGATGGAATTGATGAACCTTTGGATCCTGAATTGGTCAAAAAGGGGAAGGTTTTAATTTCATATGGTGATTGTGGAACCTGTCATACAGACGAAAGGCGAGCAAAAGGGCCAGCTTTTAAAGACATCGCCAAACGATATCCCAACAATCAAAT
>JAHEBE010000091.1:0-5794 GCA_024642365.1 Algoriphagus sp. | reverse complement strand
GTTTCAGAATTCCCTTTTTGGACGATTTTCCCTTTTTGCAAAATCAATAAATTGTCAGTCAATCGTAGGGCATCATCCAGATCATGCGTTACAAAAACTACGGTGGTACCCATGGCTTTTAAAGATACTTTCAACTCAGAAATCAATGCGTTTTTTTGAATGGTATCCAGCGAGCTAAAAGGTTCATCAAGCAACAATACCTCTGGCTCTACGCTTAATGCTTTGGCAATGGCTACTTTTTGTTTTTGACCTCCGGAAAGTTCCCGAGGAAAACGATCCCTGAACGGTTGTAAACCGAGCATTTGGATCAATTGGTCCACTCGCTGTTTAGCATAGTTTTTTTCAAACTGAAGTAAAGGACGGGCAATATTTTCAGCTACAGTGGAGTTTGGAAAAAGATGAAAATCCTGATAGATCAATTTGATTTCTGAATAGCCAGCGACGATTTTATGCTTTGGGCTTAGGATTTCCTCCTCGCCGAGAAAAACCTTCCCAGAATCCTGAACTTCCAAGCCTGCCATAATCCGAAGGAGGGTACTCTTTCCAGAACCACTTTCGCCCACGACACTTAAAAAATCACCACGGTCGATCGAAATCGAAACTGGATGCAAAGCGGCCTGTTCACCGTAGAATTTGGAAACTTCTTTAATTGAATAATAACTCATGGATGAATGCTAGCTTGGATTTTTTTAGGGAGACTTTCTAAAATTAATTGATAGGAATGATCTGCCAATTCTAGAATCAATTTATCCGGAACATTTCCCAAAACACTTACCGAATTCCAGGTTTTCTTATTCATATGATATCCAGGAGTGATTCCTGGATAAAGTTCTCGAAGCTCCACGGCCCGTTCTGGGTCACACTTGAGGTTGACGAAATCGAAATTTGAAATGGTGCAAATGGAAAAAATCTTTGCTCCTACCCGGAAGCAAAGCGTGTCTGCATCAAAAGGAGTGTCTTCCGTCACGGCTGGTTTGGACAAACAATAATCTCTGAAGTATTCTAAGGTCATAAATGAGTGCGACAGATTGGGCAAGAAATCAGAAAATAAGATACTGATCTATTTCCTAAACTCAAATCCAACCCAAAGCGAAACCAAAAAAATGAGGGTATTACCGGACTAGATAAACCGCTTAACGATCCAAAAAATCAAAGCAAAAAGGAATATGATGATGGAAATCTTATTGATGCCGTGCATCATTCGAAGGTTGAAATTTGATTTCTTATTCGGATCAGGTTTTTTGAAGATGTTCAGAAAGTAATTACCCACTTCCCCCAGCTTGAAAAACTCTTCTACTTTATTCTTTTCTTCCATGACTTCGTTATTTGTTCGGTAAACAGCTTAAGGAAAGGATTGGTTTGATTTTTAGACCTGATTTTAATTAAATTTCCTCGGGCTCATTCCACATTCCATCAGCCTTGATGATGTTGATAAGCTCATCCACAGCACGCTCTGAGGGAACAGAGCGCTTCACCACTTCTTTCCCTTTATACAAGGTAATTTTTCCTTTGCCAGAACCCACATACCCAAAATCTGCATCAGCCATTTCCCCTGGTCCATTGACGATACATCCCATAATACCAATTTTAACACCTTTCAGGTGATCGGTTCTTTTTCGGATCATCGCAGTAGTTTCTTGCAGATCAAATAAAGTCCGACCGCAGGAAGGGCAAGAAATGTATTCAGTTTTTGACATCCGGGTACGAGCTGCCTGTAGCACTCCAAATCCCGTGGCGTTATGCAATTTGACTTGTTCCAACACTTCTTCACGGGTGTGCTCCTGCTCTTTTTCCAGTGAAATAAATATCCCATCACCCAGCCCGTCGATTAATAATCCACCGACATCTGTGGCGGCATAAAGCATGGTTTGATCCGCACTTTGGTCTGGGTAGCTCACTTTGATCACCACAGGAATAGGCGTATTAGCTTGAATCAGACTGACAAAAGCCCTTCGGATTGCAGGCATTGCATGGAGGTTAGCGGTCTTTAAAATAAGAACCAGATCTTTTCGATCTTTCAGCAACAAAAGAGCACTTTCCACTTCTGTGTCCTCAATTTCAAGGAAGTTCAACTCCGCATGGAAATCACTTGAATTTTTGAATTGCTCAAGATTAAATAGGGGGAACTTATTGGTATGATCGCTATTTTCTTTCCAAACCGCTGCATCTTGGATCTCTTTCATCCCATTGGGAAGCATAAATGGAATTGGGTTTTTGCCTGAATAGACAAAATCACAACCCTGATCATTCATCTTCCACTTATCCAATTCTGGCAGATAAAAATGTCCTACTGCCTTCATTTCCTTCGGAGTTATTGCCTCGATTTTTGAAATGTCTGTAATCACACGAGGCACATTGTGGTCACCAAAATTATAGACTTCCTGAGTTACCCGCTTTTCGTGATCAAAAGGATGAATCGGGTAGCTGATGATTTCAGGAATTGACCCATGATCTTGGCGATTGGAATAGCGATCAATCAGAGCCTTTGCCACTGGAGCCTCAAATTCGGGATCCTCGGTCAAGGAAACGCGGACGGTGTCCCCTAAACCATCTTCCAACAAAGTCCCAATTCCCACGGCAGATTTAATTCGGCCATCCTCTGCCTCTCCAGCTTCGGTAACACCCAAGTGAAGCGGGTAAGGTTTGAATCCTCCTTCATTGAGTTTTTGCACCAAAAGTCGGTAGGCTTGTACCATCACCTGAGTGTTTGATGATTTCATTGAAATCACAATCTGATGGTAATTCTCATCCTCGCAAATTCTCAAAAACTCCAAAGCCGACTCTACCATTCCCAATGGCGTATCGCCATAGCGACTCATAATTCGATCAGAAAGGGACCCATGGTTTGTGCCAATTCGCATGGCAGTGCCATTTTCCTTACAGATTTTCACTAAAGGGAGAAACCGCTCTCTAATTCGATCAAGCTCCTCTTGGTAGCTAGCATCCGTGTATTCGATGACTTCAAATTTCTTTTTGTCTGCATAATTCCCCGGATTCACTCGTACTTTTTCAACGATACGAGCAGCTACTTCTGCAGCATTTGGGGTGAAATGAATATCTGCAACCAATGGCGTAGAATAGCCTCTTTTGCGAAGTTCATCTTTGATATGTTTTAGGTTTTCAGCCTCTTTGATACTTGGAGCAGTGATTCTCACCAATTCACAGCCGCTTTCGATCATCCGGATACTTTGCTCTACCGAGCCAATGGTATCCATGGTGTCTACTGTAGTCATAGACTGCACCACGATGTGATTATCTCCCCCGATGATGACGTCTCCGATCTGAACAGGAATGGTTTTCCTTCTGGAATAACGGGTCAGGCTATCGCAATAAATTTGATCTAAACTCTTGATGATTGGCTCCATAACTGCTTAAATATCGCCTAACTGGGGTCTAATAGTTAACTCTTCAACAACGGATTGGGGAGAAAGGTTATAGGCTCCCCAAACGCACTCTGCTACATCCTCTGCTTTCATAAATCGCTCCAAGGGTAAATCTACCCCTTCCCAACTTGATGTGTACGTCGCTCCGGGAAGTATCGAAGTCACTTTGATTTGATAAGGTTTCAGCTCTTCCCGAAGGCATTTGGTCATACCCAGCATGGCCCATTTGGAAACAGCATAACTCCCGCCATTTGGATAGGCAGTAGTACCAGCAATCGATCCCATACTAAAAATATGACCCGATTTCCGCTCCATCATTTCCTTGACAAAAGCTCTGCTGAGGTGATATGCCGAGTATAAATTAGTTTCCATCATCAATTCAAAATTCCCATCTGGTTCATCGTGAATGGCTCCCGGTAAAAAAATCCCAGTATTGTTTACCAAGACATCAGGAGTGCTAATGGCCGAAATAGATTTTGCAAAACGCATCACCTCGGATTTTTTGGAAAGATCAGCCTTCAATGCGGTCACCTTGATTTGAGGAAAATCTTTAATAAGTTCCTTTTTAAGTGCATCAAGCTCGCTTTGATTTCGAGAACAAGTGAATACATCAAACCCTTCCTTGGCAAATCGCAAAATGATCGCTTTGCCAATCCCTTTTGTGCCTCCGGTGACGAGGATACTTTTACTCATTTCGTTCGTGTTTTAATAGTTAGTATGACAACTATCTAAGGTCAGCAAAGTTACATTTTTTTGTTAAAAGAGCGCGGAAACTTGCATACGACCGATATGAACAATCCGATCCAGCCCCTGCGAATTTCTTCCCTCATAGACTAGGTTCATTTGGAGGCCCTCTCCTATTTTTTGAAGCCAGTTTAGTGTCCAGGTTATATTAGTTCCGGGGGTCAGTGCTTGTAGCATTTCATAGCCGACTGGCGAGTTGGCCACTCCATTGTAATCAATTTGGATCAAGGTTAGATTTCCGGTAAGCGTGGTTTTGATGGCCTTTGCATACCTTAAATCCATTCCAACTTTGTGCAATTGCGCTTTTTCGGAAAACTCCGGATTACTCTCATTCTTTTTTCCGGTGAAAGAATAGGAAGCCGTAGTCCGGAAATAAGGGTTAGGCTGCCAAGCTAGCTCCGGGCCAATAAGCTGCTGCTTGATGCTATAATTCCTATTATCTAGAAAATCAGAAGCTGATATTCGATCGCCTATCCCCCCAATAATCCGCAGGGTTGTATTCGAATTAAAGTTTACCCGCGTATTAATTCTCCAATCCTTTTGAATCAAATCTTCAAATCCCCCTGCCAACAATTGCTTGAACTGCGAATCAAAAAGGGAAAGATCAAAACCATATTTGGCAGAAGCACGGTTGAAAAAGAAACTACTTCGTATCACCTGCCGAAGGGAAAGGATATCTTCTCGGGGAATTCCGCCTATAAAAGGATTGAGTCGACTTTTGAAATCACTAGCGGTTACTTTCTTTTCAATACTCAAACTCGTCGTATTGGAAAATTTTTGCAAAAACCGCTTCACCCCGACATCTTCCTTCCATTCCTCAGGGAATTTCGCTTGCACCCGGTAATTTAAAATACTGGTATAGGCTTGAACATACCTATCTGTGGGCACAAAAATCTTGATGTATTGTTTTTCCTCCGGGTTGATCGCGAGGTAAAATTCATTCAGTTGCTGGATTCCATCATTATTATCATCCCTCCAGGTATGTGTACCATCGCCATTTGGTGCGGGTAGAAATACGTATTCTCGTTGCAATTCCCGTCCATTTCCAATTGCATAACTCAGTTCATTTCGGAGCGCATTTTTCCAAAGGCTCCCCTGATAATCCAATTTACCCATCACGGTCAGTTCGGAAGTCAAATCTCGCTGGAGGTATTCCAATTCCCGATAAGTAAAAGTAGAACTGAGGCTGTGCTGGGTCCATTGTCTTCGAAAAGTAAAATTGGAGGTAAATGCCCGTGTATCTCGTGCCAGTTTACCTTCAAATGGCGCCTGATCTTCTCGCCAAGCCGCATCTACTAAGAAGGAATATTTCAGCGAATCACTGCTTCTCAGATATACCAAATGCTCTTTGAAGTTCATTGCTGTACTCAAGACAGAATCCTTCTCGACATTTCTGAGGGCATTCTGATCCAAAGAAAATTGATAGCCTGGAACAATAATTTTCGAATTGAAACTAATATTTCCTAGATACCTGGTCCAAGATGAAGCGAGTGAATCTTGGTCACTTGCCAGCCGGAAAAACTCTTGACGCAGCCTCAATTTTTCTGAAATTTCCACATTCCAATTCGCAAGATGTTGGGTTCCATTCAGGACATTTTCCCGATTTCTCAAATAAAGCTGATAGTTGAAGCGGTTCAGATTATCCTTTTCAAATCCGATTCCAGCCC
>JAHEBE010000090.1 GCA_024642365.1 Algoriphagus sp. | reverse complement strand
ATTTACCAGACTAATTTTCAACAGCTCACCAAATTAACAGATGAAACCAAGGTCTGGGAAGATTTTGAGTGCATGGAAGGATTAAACCATAGCTGTAGAAGAGTTATCCTTCAAGGGTCATCTATCCCTTCGGGCGCCGTAGGAAAACTACTTTGTCAAACTCAAATTGAATTGATCGAAAGTTCAGATACAGAAAGTAATGTGATTTTTGAGGATAGAAATTGGGGAGATTTAGGCTTCATTCACGTTTGTTTTGATGTAAATGGGATGAGTAAACTCAAAACAGATTTGACTCAAAATGGATTTGATTTTACAGTGGATAGTGAAAATGAATTTGACATGGGGAAAGCTGCTGGCCGTTTTGCTTACATTGAAGATCCAGATGGCACCTTGATCGAAATGGTTGAAACGTACAAAATTCCTATTCTGGAGAAAATAGGATGGTATTTGAATCTGAAGAATCGAAAAAAACAAACTCCTCTTCCAAGTATCCTTCTAAAAGCGCTCGCATTAAATCGCGTAAAGAATTAAGCGGTAATTATTTTCATGCAAATAGCCTTTTGGATAAATCCACTAAGCGGTTTGCATAGCCAGCTTCATTATCATACCAGCCAACTAATTTCACAAGGTTGCCTTTTGCAGATGTAAGCGCAGCATCTATAATGCATGAGTGAGGATTACCTATGATGTCTATTGATACAATAGGGTCATTTTCCACTTCTAAATACCCATTTAAATTACCTATGCTTGCAGAAATAAATGCCTGATTAACCATTTCTGCAGTAACTTCTTTTTTCAGTTCTACAATCAAATCTGTCAAGGAACCATCTGGTACAGGCACTCTCATAGCAGAAGCCTCAATTTTCCCAGTCAATTTTGGTATCACTAGATCTAAAGCCTTACCTGCGTTGGTAGTCGTCGGAATGATGGAATAAGCAGCTGCTCGAGCTCTTCTTAGATCACGATGGGGTGCATCGTGAAGGTTTTGATCATTGGTATAAGAATGCACTGTCGAGGCAAATCCTTTGACTACCCCAAAATTTTCCTCCAAAACCTGAACCATTGGTGCAAGGCAATTCGTAGTACAGGATGCATTTGAAACAATCCGCTCGTTTCCTGTCAAAATGGAGTCATTGACTCCTAAAACAACCATTTTGATCGATTCATCTAAGGAGGGAGCAGAGATAATCACTTTTTTTGCGCCAGCGATCAGGTGCTTTTCTGCTCCAGATCTTTCTGTAAACCTTCCGGTACATTCGATTACTAGATCAATTTGAAGTTCTTCCCAGGGCAAAGATGCAGGATCTGAACTACCTAAAAGTTGAATTTCATAATTTCCATAACTCAAACTAGACTCGTGTACTTCAATATTTTGAGCTAGCTTACCATGTATTGAATCATATTTCAATAAATGAGCGATTGCATTTGGCTCTGCTAAATCATTGATTGCGACCAAATTCAACCCTGGATTTTCTAAAATTAATTTGGCTGTATATCTTCCTATTCGACCGAATCCATTTATGGCAACTCGAATTTCTTTTCCTTGATTCATTCTCTTTTTCAAATTCCAGATCAAAAATAACTTTTTCATCTATAATCCCTTTAAGGAAAATTTTATTCCTTTAGATCAATCATTTAAATGGTAAACCAAATAAATTTTTGTGGCTAAATTGTTATTATAATCTTAACCCTCTATATTTGCACAACCTTACGGAAAAGCACGTTTTCCTGGGTATAATTGGTCGGTTCGTCTAGGGGTTAGGACGTATCCCTTTCACGGATAAAACACGGGTTCGATTCCCGTACCGACTACTTAACACGCTGGTAACAACTAGTTTATCAGCGTGTTTTTTTAAATTTTTATTGCAATGGTCGGTTCGTCTAGGGGTTAGGACGTATCCCTTTCACGGATAAAACACGGGTTCGATTCCCGTACCGACTACAAAATTCTAGTTTAGAGTTTATTACATTTTTGTTTTATGGTTGTTAGTGGTTAAAGTGAACAAAATCCCGATCTCTGGTCGGGATTTTTGTTTTTATCCCCCATTATTTTTAAACGGTGCTTGCAACTTTTTGAAATTTTTTAACTTAAGGTTTGATTCTAAAACTCAAACCAATGACCCAAAAAATAGCTATTAAAAACTTACTCCTTTTCCTTTTTCTGGTTGGATTTACAACTTTCTCTTGCAAAGAAAAAGAGGTGGTTGACCTTCGTATTAAATCACTTAGTCAGGAAGATGTGTTGAAGCAAGTCGCTACGATAGAAGCGGCAGTAACTCCAACTTTGGCAGAAGGATTAAAACTCTCCCTTTGGGCAGTTGATTCACTTGTTTATGATCCCATTTCAATTCAAATGACAGATCAAGGCGAATTAATTTATTCCCGGACGAACCGACAAAAAGATTCTGAATTTGATATCCGTGGTCACCAAGATTGGGAGATTAGATCAATTGGCTTGCAGAATATCGAAGATAAACGCGCATTTCTTCATGCGGAACTTTCTCCTGAAAGATCCGCCGTTAATACTTGGCTTCCCGATTTGAATGGGGATGGGTCTCATGATTGGAAAGACATGACCGTTCAAAAGGAGCAAATCTTCAGATTAAAAGACACTGATGGGGACGGATACGCAGACCAATCTCAAATCCTTGTCGAAGACTTCAATGATGAAGTAACTGATGTTGCAGGTGCGGTAATGATGGGGGAGGATGCCTTATTTGTAGGTGTTGGACCAGATATGTGGCGATTAGTTGATCAGAATGGAGATGGGATAATGGATGATAAGAAATCCATTTCTCATGGCTATGGAATTCATATTGGATTTGGCGCCCATGGTATGTCAGGATTAGAAATGGGTCCTGATGGCAGGGTTTATTGGGGAATAGGAGATATTGGTTTCAATGGAACAGGTCCAGACGGTCAAGAATGGAAATATCCAAATAGGGGAGTCATTGCTCGTGCAAATCCTGACGGAAGTGATTTTGAGATTTTTGCCATGGGTGTCCGAAACACCCATGAATTTGTATTCGACACCTATGCAAATCTTATTTCTGTAGATAATGACGGAGACCATCCAGGAGAAAAAGAGCGACTAGTCTATTTAACAAATGGATCTGACTCTGGCTGGCGTACCAACTGGCAATTCGGAAAATATCGGGATCCTGATAATAACAGCTATAAAGTGTGGATGGATGAAAAACTCTATCTACCTAGATGGGAAGGTCAAGCTGCATTCATCACTCCTTGTATACAAAATTATATCTCAGGTCCTACTGGAATGGTATTCAACCCTGGAACAGCACTTGGATCAAAGTGGAAGGACAACTTCTTCGTTGTTGAGTTTGTAGGTAGTCCTACTAGGTCAGGTATCCATGCCTTTACACTGCAACCAAAAGGCGCCAGTTTTGAGATGACCAAGACCGAACAAATACTTTCTGGTGTACTTCCTACTGGTTTGGATTTTGGTCCTGATGGAGCTTTGTATTTAGCTGATTGGATCGATGGCTGGGGTACTAAAAATTATGGTAGAGTTTGGAAGCTTGCAGAGGAGAATTCGGATTTGAAGGAAATTCAAGCAGAAACAGAGCAAAAACTTAAGGCTGATTTCAAAAAGCTTAATACGGGAGATTTGAAATCAAATCTTTATCATCAGGATATGCGCGTAAGACGAAAGGCTCAATTTGAATTAGCTAAACGCAGCAAAGATGGTTTCAAGGTATTTCAAGAAGTTGTGAAAGACCGAAGTAATCAAGTAGCAAGGATCCATGCCATCATTGGTATTAGCCAATTGGCACGGCTTGAAGACTTAACTTTCGCTGATGAATTAGTACCCTTGTTAAAAGATCAGGATCCTGAAATTAAGGCTCAGGCTGCTAAATGGCTAGGAGATATTCGGTATTCGAAAGCAGAATCGGAGCTAATCGCAAATCTTTCAGATCCGAATCCTCGGGTTCAATTTTTCGCTGCTGAAGCGCTTGGAAGAACTTCGGCCCAAAATGCGTTCGATCCACTTGTAGCTTTGATTCAGCAAAACAATGATCAGGATGCTTACATAAGACATGCTGCAACCTTGGCATTGGCTCGAATTGGCAAAGCTCAACCTTTGGGAGCATTGGCATCCCATCCATCCGATGCAGTCCGGCTTGGAGCAGTCATTGCACTCAGAAGAATGGAATCTCCGGAAGTAGCTAAATTTCTGAATGACCCTAATGAGTTCATCGTAACCGAGGCAGCATTAGCTATACATGATGATTTCTCCATTCCAGCTGCCTTGCCTGCCTTGGCTAAGTTAATCACGAGTACCACGTTTAGAGCTGAGCCTTTAATTAGAAGAATCATAAGTGCTAATCAACGTGTTGGAACAGAAGAAAACCTGATGGATCTACTTTCATTTTTGTCCAAGCCTGGTGTTTCGCTCCCTTTAAAACAAGAAACAATCGCAGCTGTAGGAACTTGGGCAAAACCATCACTTGTTGACCGGGTTGACGGCCGATTCCGAGGAGAGGTGAATAGAGACCCAGCTTTGATTAGAGAAATTTCCAAAAAAGATTTGGTAGCCCAATTAAATTCTACAACTGAAGGAATTCGCTTAGAATCAATCAAAGCGCTTGGTAAATTATCCGTAACTGAGGCCGAAGAATTACTTTATACCAAACTGAAGAGTGATCCTTCCTCGCAGGTGAAAGTAGCTTCCTTGAATGCATTGAAAGTAATGAATGCATCAATTCTAGGTAAAGCTATAACAAGTGCCATGACTGATCAGGATCAGTCAGTTCGTGTGGCGGGTTTATCCTATTTAGCAGAAACTGATTTGCCCCAAGATCAAAAAGTGGCTTTACTTTCTGAGATAATTCAAAAAAGAACCATTCCTGAAAAACAAACAGCATTACTAACCTTAGGAGAGCTACCAGAGAGTGCTCAACTGAAGGAGTGGGAAACAATTCTTGGCCAATTTAAATCTGGAAAATTACCTGACGCAACTTGGATAGAATTGGAGGAGGCTATAAAAGCAACTAAATCCCCTGACTTGGACAGCAAATTTCAAGCATTATTGGAAGAGAAGAGTAATGGTGAACCATGGAAAAAATACCAAGGTGCTTTAGCAGAGGGGAGTGTAAGAAGTGGACGAAGCATCTTTTTTGAAAATCAAACTGCACAATGTATCCGCTGTCATGCCTATGACGATATGGGTGGAAATGCTGGACCAAGACTTTCTGGTATTGCTAATAAACTGGATCGCGAAGAATTGCTAATTGCATTAGTTGAGCCAAGTGCAAGACTCTCGCCGGGATTTGGAATGATAAACGTGGAATTGAATTCCGGTGAAAAAATCAACGGAACATTAATGGCCGATAATTCTGATTCATTAATCATTAAAGTTGGTTCAGAACCCGAAAAAACTATCCTTAAATCTGATGTGAAGACTTCTAAAACCGCAATGTCAAGTATGCCGCCAATGGGGACTTTATTGAGCAAAAGAGAGATCAGGGATTTAGTAAGCTTCTTAAGTACATTAACCAGGGATTAATGAAAAAACCAATTTTGTGGGCAGCAATCATCCTTTTGTTATTGGGGTTTGCTGCCCCATTTTTATTAATCTGGTTCGGCAAAAATCAACTTCACGATTCAGATATCCCACAAAAAGCATCGCTAGTTTCTGACCAGTCCCCAAAACGAGTATTGGCTTTTTTTCCTCACCCTGATGATGAGGTAACCGTTTCCGGTACATTGATGAAATTATTAGACCAAGGAAATGAAGTTTATTTGGTCACGCTGACAAAAGGGGAAGCAGGAAATTCAGGGGAAGACTATACAAAAGAAGAATTAGCCAAACTCCGTGCGGCTGAGCTTCAAGTTGCAGCTTCGACAATTGGAGTAACCAAACTTGAATTGTTGGATTATCCTGACAGTGGCCTTCAAGGAATCGGGTTAGATAGTTTGAAAAGGATTGCATCTTTTTGGATTTCCCAAATTGACCCTGATATTCTAATTTCCTATGATAGCAAAGTGGGGCTCTATGGTCATCCCGATCATCGACTTTCGGGAATTGCTGTGGAAGAGGTTTTTTTAGAGAATAGGGCAGAGTCATCATTTTCTCCAAAACACCTATTCCAAGTAACACTTTCTCCAAAACAGATTGGAATAGCACTTCAATTATCTGAAGGATTCCAGAAAAACTATCCAAAAGACCTAAATCAAGGATTACCAAAACCAAGCTTTTATATTCTTACTCAGCCTTATTTTGAGCGAGTGCTACTGGTGATGGAGGCTCACAAAACTCAGCAAAAAGTTTTAAAAGACTTAATGCCATACCACGATAAGATTCCTGCTTGGATTTATTCTCGAATTTTTGATCGGGAATATTTTCACGAGGTAAAATAATCACTGAAGGTTTAAAATAAATATTTTGTCAGTCACCAATTCCTTTAAATCAAAAGAGCCACTCCTAATTGGGGTGGCTCTTTAAATTGGGCTGAAAATATTAATTCAAAAACTCGTCAAATGTCAAACTTATAAAATACATCGTACCGACTGTTGGGTTACCCCAAGCTTGTCTATATCCATCGTTGAATAAATTTGATCCACCGACCTTGATGATGGATTTCAGGCTTTTTAGTTTATAGCTTACCTGAGCATCAAATGTGCCATATGCTGGCATTACAGATAATTGTTGGGAAGAAACAGTCTGATCAACAAAAGAGGATTGCCAAACAAATTCGCCCTGCCATCTATATGCGAGAGCAAAACCGAAGTTCTTAACAAGCTCTCTATTGGCAAAATTCAAGACATAACGGTATTCAGGAGTATTGAATCCAGGCTGGAAACCGGTCTCTGCTAGCTTATCTAAGTTTGAAAGTGTATTAAATGAAACGTTTCCTCCAATGGTATAATTCTTAGGCAGTTTATAATCCATTCCTAAAGCCCATCCCCAAGATTCGATCACCTCACTTCTTGAAACAGGCAGAGAATAAACATTCCTAGTGTTTGAACTCAACAGGTTCAGGCCTAAAGCTGATGCTGGATTATTTGGATTTGGATTAGAATCCTGAATTAGTACCTGACCACCTATAAAGTTTTCAAACTGGTTAAAGTATACATAGGCATCGACCAACAAGTTCTTTCCCCAAAGACCTTTGTAACCAATTTCAAAAGATTTAACCCGTTCAGGCTTAAACTCCGTAAATTCGTAAGCATTAAGCAAATCTTGGCTATTTTCAGCTGCGATTACAGGTACAAGTTGAGGCACTAAAGCCTGAATGGCTGCGGGTGCTGCACTTGGAGGAATCACCCCATCTTGAACTTGTTTTGTCACTATTTGAGTAGCTCTTAGTATTGCCGCTTGGATAACCGCTGGGTTTTGGGTTCCAGCTAAAACTGCATTCCCAAACTGGCTAACTGTTGTAAGAGAATAAACAGGATTTGAGATCAAATTATACTTATCTCTGAATAAGGGAAGTCCGCCTATCAATCTAGCTTGAGGGGTGAATAAATCAATGTATTGATCTTGAGTCGCTGGAATTCTAAATCCTGTTTGATAAGATGCCCGGAAATTGTGATTTCCTTGAGTGAAAACTCCTGAAATCCTCGGAGATAGTTGACCAGCAAAGTTTTCATTTTTATCATACCGTAATGAAGCTGTTAATTTGAATTTATCATTCAACAACTTTTTGGATCCTTGGACATATCCCCCATATTCTTTAATTGAATATTCGTTTCCATTTTCATCCGTTGCAAACAAGGATGCTTCAGAGTTTAGGTCATAAACCCGATAGTTAGCCCCCACTATAAATTCAGCAAATTTGATCTGGTCTGAAAGGTTATAAGAACCCTCTATATGATAAAGGTTTGTTTTGTCAATAAATTTAGCGCCAACTCCATCCTCATTTCCTGGTATTCCTCTTCCCGAAACATCCGCTAATGCTTGCTGATATTGGGCTGTTCCTGGAATAAATCTTCCTTGATCAGCAAAACCTCTCGCGAATCCATGTGCAGCCGAAGGGCTGGCTCCACCACCTGCTGCTTGAGCATATGCTCCTACATATTCTCCATACCACTGTTGGCTCGGCTTCCAAGCTTCGTTGATACCTTGGGCAGTAATACCTACATCAAATGCATCTCCTGATCGCTCTTGAGTCGTATAGGCTCTTAAATACCAATTAGTTCCTCTCAATTCAGCTTTATATTGACCCATGTTGAAGTTTACAATGGAATAGCGATTAACTCCAGTATAAAGGGTTGTACCAGAACCATAGCTTCCTTGAAGGATCGCTTCAACTCTGTCGTTGATTCTCCAATGTAATGCAGCATTCAACTTCAATGACTCCGTGTTGTAATTCGCTAAATCGCGCTCCAAATAACCTGTTCTGGAAACAAACGCATTTGGAATAAGTGGAAGGAGAGCTGCAGGTAATTGACCAGCAGCTACCATAGATTGGGCTACACTGGCAATATTGGCATTGGTCTCGTCACCATAGATATTCACACCATTAAAGCCTGGGTTATTTTCTCGAGTCCCCCCTTCAATTGTTGCCCCATTTAAAAGGGATTGATCTCTAAAATCATTTGCTTGCCAATCATCAGCTTTCAAATACTGCATGTTGATTTTGAAAGCCACTTTATCATTAAACGCTTTTGCATAGCGTGCGCTGAAATCATAATATCCTGTATTAGGATTAGTTCTTCCGCTTTCGCTCATCACACCAGTCTTCACATTGGCAGAAAACCCCTGATATTGAAACGGATTTTTAGATGTCATTAGTAGGATACCATTGATGGCGTTTGGCCCATAAAGGGCAGAGGAGGAGCCAGGCATTAATTCAATGCTTTCCAAGTCCAATTCTGAAATACCTACGATATTACCCACTGGAAAATTTAGGCCAGGAGCCTGATTGTCCATTCCATCTATCATCTGAACAGTCCTTACATTTCCATTCGCATTAAATCCTCTCGTATTGAAAGATTTGAAAGTAAGTGACTGAGTGCTCATTTCTACGCCTTTTAGATTTTTCAACCCTTCGTAAAAATCAGCTTGTGGAGACTCCCTGATCGCAATAATATCCATCTTTTCGATCGACACAGGAGACTGAAGAACTCCTTCCTCGACTCTGGAAGCAGCTACTACAAATTCCTGCCCCAGGATTGTCGACTCTACCATAGTTATATCAAGGGTAGTTATTCCATTAGTGATTTCAACTTCTTTCGACTCGTAGCCAACCATTGAGAATATCAAGGTAAAAGGTGGGTCTTGACCTACGCTTAGTGAATAATTTCCTGATAGGTCCGTGATAGTTCCGATTACTTTCCCCTTCACCAAAATGTTCACACCAATAAGGGTCTCCCTTGTTTCAGAATCAGTAATTTTTCCTTTTACAACTGTCTGTGCTATTGCAGGAAAGAATAGCATAAAGAATAAAAGTGTAGCGAAAAATGGAGACAGATAGTTTCTACAGGAATTGTTATTCATAGCCATTTTAGATTTTATAGAATTGACCCATTAATTGCACTAATTCAATATCAATATTTAATAAAGAAAATTAAAATAAATTGAAAAAGAAATATGCCTTAAAAAGGTACGAAAAGTCAATTTGCGCTAAATTTTAGACCAAAATCGTAAATAAAGATCTTGAATTGTTTGACTTTAAAAATAGTTTTATTGACTCTTTTTTAGTTTCAAGCTTGAACTTTTCAAAGAATAGAAGACAGGGAATTATCTAAAAACATCTTTTTTATTGCCCAATCGATATTCATTTTTTAACAATAGATCGTCCGATTGCTTGATAAAAAAAATAGCCATCCCCTTATCAGAGATGGCTATTTAAAAGCGAATTAAAACTGAATCTTAATTCAAGAACTCATCAAATGTTAAGCTTACGAAATACATCGTTCCAACAGTTGGGTTACCCCAAGCTTGTCTATATCCATCGTTGAACAAATTAGATCCACCAATTTTGAGAATTGACTTCATGCTCTTCAACTTGTAGCTCACCTGAGCATCAAACGCTCCATAGGCAGGCATTACAGAAAGTTGCTGAGTAGAAACCGATGGCGCTACGAAAGAAGATTGCCAAACGAACTCACCCTGCCATCTGTAAGCAAGAGCAAATCCAAGATTCTTAACTACTTCTCTGTTTGCAAAATTGAATACATATCTATACTCAGGAGTGTTGAAACTTGGCTGGAAGC
>JAHEBE010000397.1 GCA_024642365.1 Algoriphagus sp. | reverse complement strand
GCCTCTTGAGCTTGAAATACCAATTCATAAATTGCCCGCTCTTCCTCATTAAATTTGCCACTGACTGGTATCGTGCGTGTCACATCTGCAGTATAGCCTCGCCATTCTGCTCCCAAATCCATCAGCAAAAGCCGATCATTAAGATTGCGTTTGTCATTTTCAGTATAATGGAGGATACAGCCATTATTGCCTCCGCCTACTATGGAAGGGTATCCCAAATCCTCTGCACCATATCTTTTGTAGATAAATTCATGCACCCCTTGTATCTCTCGCTCAGACATGCCTGGCTTCGCTGCCTTCATTACTTCGATCTGACCAATCGCTGAAATCTTCACTGCTTTTTTAAGCAAGCCAATTTCCTCGGGAGTTTTTACCTCTCGGAGCACATCCATCATCGCTGAGAGTGAAACGATATCAATTATTGGAACAGGGATTTCCGATTGGATCCGAAGCCTTTTTTCAGGTGAATCCGCTTTCATAAACTCAGCTATTAATGGGTCTTTTTTCAATTCCGGATACTGTCTGCTCATTCGTTCAATGATTTGTACGATTCGCTCAGAAGACTCCAAATCTGAATTTTTGATCATTGCATAGATTTGTGCACTTGCTTCGGTCAATTGGTCTGGATAGGCTGAAGCCTTTTTGAAATCATTGATCATCCCAATCAAAGGTCGATTAGCGCTACTTTCTTCTATCGAACTGGAAAGACTGAAAGTGAAAATTTTATCAAATTGAGAAGTATTAACCCCTGATTTGGCAGCAAAGTCTGTAAATACAAAACTGTCCTCAAAACCCAACATATCTTTCACCCCTTCTGCCCCCAATCGTTTTCCATTCCACATTTCTGACCGTGGATCTCTGTCTTGGACAAAAATTAACTCATCTGTGATTTTGCCATTAACCTCCCGCGGTTCGCTAAAAAGAACCAAAACAGCATTGGGTTCCCTAAATCCTGTTAAATAAAAGAAGTCCGGATCTGGATGGTAGGCATAATCCACATCGTTGGTACGGTTTTTAATCGGATTATTAAAAAAGACAGCAACTGTATTGGCTGGCATCAATTTTCGAAGTTCATTCCTTCGGCCTTTGTGCCAATTGGAATCCAAACCGTCTTGAAAAAAAGATTGAGAAAAAACAGGGGAAGAAATCCAAAGAATAAGTAGTGCGAGAATGATTTTTTTCATTTTTATGGAAAATTAAATTGTCGTCAAGGTCTAATCTTTTGTCCATTTAAAAAAGTCTTAAAATCAGATCAGGTCATATCCTTATATTTGGGTATCAAAAAATTAAAAAAATGAAAAGACTTTTCGGGATTACTCTGCTCATCGCTTTAGGTTTCGGGCAAGTTATTGCACAAACCGACGCGGTAAAACCCAAGCTTATCGTGGGTATTGTCGTAGACCAAATGCGTCAAGATTACCTGAATAAATACGCTGATCGCTACGGAGACGGTGGATTTAAACGATTGATGAAAGGTGGTTTTATGATGAAAAATGGCCACTATAATTATATCCCTACTTATACTGGTCCTGGTCATGCTTCCGTTTATACGGGCACTACTCCAGCTACCCACGGAATTATAAGCAACAGCTGGTATTTGAAAACCAATGGCGAGGCGATGTATTGTGCTGGAGATTCTACAGTTTCTAATATTGGAGGCACGCCAGGCAATGGCCAAATCAGCCCTCGAAATCTACTGACTACAACGATTACAGATGAGCTCCGTTTAGCGACCAATAAGCGTTCTAAAGTGGTTGGGATTGCCATCAAAGATCGTGGTGCAAGTTTGCCAGCAGGTCACCTAGGCGATGCTTATTGGTTTGATAGCGAAAATGGTGATTTTATGACCTCAACCTATTACCGTTCCGAATTGCCAAAATGGGTAGCAGATTTCAATGCAAAAAAATTAGCAGACACTTATTTAAACCAAACTTGGAATACACTCTATCCTATTGATACCTACGTTCAAAGTATAGCCGATGATAATCCATATGAAGTTCCATTTATCGGAAAGGATAGCCCTACATTTCCTTACAACCTTGCAGAGCTAAAAACAACGAATGGAGGGCCTGGTCTTATTGCCTCCACTCCTTTCGGCAATTCATTGACCCTTGACTTTGCAATAGCTGCAATGGAAGGGGAAAATCTTGGCAAAGGAAAAGACACAGATTTCTTAGCCGTAAGCTTCTCGTCTCCTGATTACATCGGTCACCGGTTTGGGCCTTCATCCAAAGAGGTTGAGGATAACTACCTCAGATTGGACAAAGACATGGAGAAGTTGCTGAATTACCTGGATCAAACTTATGGGAAAGATCAATACCTCGTATTCCTTACTGCGGATCACGGAGTAGCGGAAGTAGCGACTCATATGGAGGCAGAAAAAGTGCCTGCGGGAAATTTAAATGTCGGATACATCACCGCTCAGTTAAAAGGATACATGGCTGCTAAATTTGGGGAAGGAGATTGGATACTCAGTGTTTCCAACGATCAAGTATTTTTGAATGAAAAACTTGCACGGGATAAAGACCTTGACTTGGATGACCTAGAAGAAGAACTATCCATCTTCTTACTACGATTTAAAGGCATTAAGGAAGTCTACACGGCTACTGCTATGCGCAATAGTACCTTTTCCTTTGGACGTCCTGCTTTGCTTCAGAATGGATACAACTTTAAGGCTTCTGGAAACCTTCTTTTAATCCTTGAGCCAGGCTGGCTGACAGGCGGAGCCAGAGGAACTTCACACGGTACTGGATTTA
>JAHEBE010000003.1 GCA_024642365.1 Algoriphagus sp. | reverse complement strand
TGAAGCTTTGCGGTTGATTCTTCTTTAGTGATCACTGAGCTCAACCATTGGGAAAGCAAGTTTTGTGTAGGCAATCCGTCAGAAGTCTGGTTGACATCCACGACCGCATAAGTCGCCCCCATTACTTCTGCACGCAAAGAGGAGATTTTACCTTGAAGCTCTGCGCGAAGTGCTTGGTTTGGGTCTTCTTTTTCTTGTCCATTGATTAAATCCAGCTCCATCAAGGCAAAATTGTAATCCGCCAGTTTTCCTTGATTGACGGCAATTTGGTTTTGAAGGGAGGAAAGAATTCGTTTGTCTTTGATCTCCAGGTTCACTCGGTTCAAAGCAGATTCTGAAGCTGCCTTGATGCGAAGTTGTTCTTGGTATTGCTTTTCAAGTTCTTCTCTGTTTCCAGCGATGAATCGAGTCTGTTCGTAATAGTTGATGATTTGATTTTTCACTCGAAACTTTAGCAACTCGTCTTCAGCTCCCTGAAGTCTGGTAAGGGTTTTTTGAGTTGCTTCTTCGAAGAAATTAATCACAGAATCCGTCTGACCTTCTTTGATGCTTTGTTGTTTGAAGATGAATATCTCTGTCAATAAGCTCAGAATCTGCTGACTCAGGTAAGGGTCGATGGAGGAATATTCGATTCGAATCATATCCGAACTTCCCTCTCTGGCAATCTTTAAACTCTCCAATTGCTCCAAACCCATAAAGGCATTTTTTGAATGCATGAGTTGGTAGATTGGATTTTCCTTATCTGCATTAGCAATAGCAATGATTTCTTGATAAACGTTTTCAGGGCTATCGTTTTGGTCTATTTGAAAAGGAATTTCTTCCAATAACTTATACCATTCCGGTAAATTTTCGTCCATCAAAACCTGCTTGCCATTTGCCTGAGCGAGCATTAAGTCTGCTAAGATTCGAGCAGATAATTCCTGATAGGTCTCGAAAGAACTTGCGATGTTGATGAGATTTTCCATCTCATTATTGGTAAAAGCATAGTCGATTCGGTCTCCTTTATTGCTTTCGATATTGTAGCCTGAGATCAAGCCGGTATTTAATAGCGTATGGCTTTTATATTGCTTTTTGGCATTCATTGTCATCAGAGCTGTGACAGTTCCCATCAAAAATGCAGAGATCAGGATGTACGGTGCAAAACGCACCAGGAGTCGGATAATTTGGATAAAGCTCATGTCTTAGTCTAGGATAGAAGCGCCTACAATTTCTTCTAAGGTCCGCTTGTAGTACCAAGCATCACTTTTCGTTTTTTCCAACTCAATTCTTGAGGTAGTCAAGATATCAAGTGCCATTCTGTACTGATCAATGTCTGCTGTACCGGACTTGAAATAGGACTCCGTCACTTGAACTGCAGCTTCATTCGATTCTACTTTTAGTGCCTGAAGTTTGATGGTTGTAAGGGCGCGCTCCAGAGAATTGTAGCGTTTGATCACTTCCTCTGCGATGACGTTTCTTAAATCTTCTTTTTGATATTCCATTTCTTCAATCGCGAGCTCATGGATCTTTACCTTGTTTTTTTGCGTGGTAAATTCTGAGATTGGAAGTCGAAGGGAAATTCCTACACTATATGAAGCGAAGGTGCTAGTCCGGAAGACTGCTTGTGTATCTGTCGGTGAGGAAAGATTATCGGCAACGACTCCGTTACCATAATTATATCCACCAGTCAATGCGATATGCTGAGTCCAGGCTTTTCTGTTCAAAAGAATTTCCTGTTCCTTCTGTGCTTGACCTTTGCTCAGTCGATTGATCAGGGGAGCATTTACCAGCGCATCTTGAATCAAAACATCAAGCGGTCGAAGGCGCTCCATTGTCAAGCCTTGGAAATCCTGCGCTACGGAGAATTTTGTAGCAAGGAAGAAAATTAAAAGAAATGCGATTTGTTTCATGTTGTTGCAGTTTATGCTTCTCGATAAGACTGCAGCTGGGGAAGTGAAGTGTTTGTCTTTGGCTTCTTTTCCTTTTTCATAAATGGCTGCTCGATAAATCGATATGCAATGATGCTACAAAGGAATAGCAAAGGCAGAGCAATACTGAGCGTTATCGATAACTGACCAAAATAGCCTGACCATTGACCGAATCTACCGATGAATGAATACAGGCCTTCGAGGATTGGAAGGTGGATCAAATAGATGGTATAACACATCCCTCCCACAATAGCGATCCAGGAAATAGACAAAAAGCGATGGCTAATCTTACCATAAAATGCAGCCATGAATATCCCTAGCAAGGCAAATTCAAAAACGATTGACTTGAACAGTTCCTCTGTCCAGGTGAACGCCATCAAAATCCCAAACACTGGAAAAAGCAGATCCCAAAACCGAAAATTCTGAATGGCTTTTATGGGATATTGGTATAAGTCTGCAGCGAGCATGCCAATCAAGAAATGTGGCAAATGCCCAAGCAAACTTGCCTTATATGGAGCAAGATGCCAGCCCAATGCATGCTGCATCAAAATCCAAAAAACAATCAAACCAATTAACCCAACTCTTCGCAGATTTAAATTTTGACGAGCGAAATAAGAACTGGCCAGAAAAGGTGCCAATAAATAGAATTGGATTTCCACTTCCAATGACCAAGCAACCGGATTAATGATGGAATAGTCTTGGTAGAATAACTGGTGCGAATAGGTAATAGTGGCAAGGAAATGTTTCAAAAGTTCGATTGGAGGATACTTCCCCATAAACAGTAAAAGCAAGGCACAGCAAGTCATCCAAAAAAGAAAGGGTGGCTCAATGCGATAAATCCGTCGCTTTAAGTATTCCCCATAACGCTCCGCTTTTCCGGATTTTGCAATCGGAAGGCTCAATACAAATCCACTGATCGCAAAAAACAGAAACACACCGACAGTCCCTCTTGAAATCAAAAATGATACTTGTTCTTCAATTGGACCTAAGGCCGGAAGTGTCCCGTACTTAACTAACCGTTCATTGGCATGTTGAAATACGACAGGAACTATTGCCAAGAATCGAAGCCCATCTATAAAGGGAATAAATTTCCCGCTGGAAGGCTTTCTAATCAGCTTAGAGGTAAGTTTGTTTAGGAATTCCATTATACTAGACGTTCTCGTGTTGGATCGCTGCTAGTGGAGTCTTAAGAAGAATCTTGAGGTCCATCCAGAAGTTGTGATTCTGAGCATAAAAAATATCCAAGTTGCAACGTGAAGCTGCATCCACTCCCTTTTTTCCCCGCTCAGTTACTTGCCATAGCCCGGTCAATCCTGCAGGACCCATAAATCTGCCAATTGCTTCATCAGAAGTTAGCTGCTCCGCTTCATAAAGGGGCAAAGGTCTATTTCCCACCAAAGACATATCTCCCAGTAGAATGTTGACTAATTGAGGAAGCTCGTCGATACTTAGATTCCGTATCCACTTCCCGACTTTAGTGATTCGAGGATCGTTGCTGAACTTCACAAATGCTTGTGAAGATGCCGAGCTTTTAAGTTCCTCGTAGGCATCCTCTGGCATTACTCCTGCATCTTGGATGCGAATCGCTAATTCAGATTCCGAAACGATTAAACTTCGGTTCAACGGTGCCCATTGACTTTCTTTTTCTTGTGAAGGTTGATACGCATTGAGGTGCTTCATTTTATCTACTAATTGATCAGCGTCGGTTCGCATCGATCTAAATTTGTAAAACTTGAATGTGTGGTAGTTCATCCCCACCCGATAGGCATAATAGAAAATTGGGCCTTTGGACTCTAGCTTAATAAGTAACCCAACGAGTAAGAAAAGTGGGCTTAGCAGAATCAATAGTGTTCCAGAAACTAGGATGTCGAATGTTCTTTTTGCAAAAGGAATTGTAGGTCTTGCCTTCATGATTTATTCATTTATGATGCTGTAAAACTAGAGGGATGAATGACGAAAAATTTGATTATACGGTGAGTGGACGGCTTTTTCCGACCAATACTTGCAATTCTTCGATGAGTAAAAATCCACTGTTTTCAACAGTAATAAGGCACAATAAAAAAACCCTGACCAAATAGTCAGGGCTAAAAAAAACCAACCTAAAACTTACTTTCTAAATATTTTTTCAGGGTTCCTGTATCCGGTTTGTGGCCGATACCAATCCAAATAGGTACTTCCAGTACTCTTTGCCCAGCCATCAAAGCGAAGGTGTGCAGATCGGATGTCTGACTTTTCATAGGGGTATTCAAAAGTCTCTGGAAGATGAATCGCCCAGGGTAAACTAGTTTTTGATACGTAATATTTTGACTGATTCACAATGGTCTGATCATCTGCGGTACCAAAATATCCACGGTCAGCAAGACTTGTCGGTGGATATCCTGGGAGGTGCACTTCCCGTCCACGGTCTTGAGAGATTATCAAAAAGGGATTGTATGGGGCATTTCCCAAAGCTGTCAAATCTGTTGGTGTATTCAATTTGATTTTTAATAGGACTTCTTTCGGGTCAAGTTTTACTCCGGATTCTTGCGTATTGACAAAAGATGTTGCTCCAAAAAGTAGGTGGACATTATCCGTCACAATGAATACTGCTTTGGATTGATTGAGTTCGGTACCATTTGAGCCATTTTTGATCAGGTTTGGACCGATGGAACTTCCCGTCACGCTTTGTACATTATTCGGATTGGTGTTTATTTCAAATCCAAACCCATTTCTAAACCCTGCTCCAATAGCGCGGAAAACAAACTTTGATTCGAGATTGGTTACTTTATTATTGCTGTTTAAAGTATGTCTGAATTGGTAATCGACAATCAAATCATTGAAATCATAGTCTCCCATTTCCGGCCAATTATCCTCAAAAGCAAAGCTTCCAAATCCAGTCGCCGAAGGGTAAAAGCTATCGTATGCTTTAGTCGCATCATCGGGGTATTCATCCAAGTTGTCATTGATTCCATCACCGTCACGGTCAAGGGTTCCGGGTTTGTCAATTGGACTGACGTTCACGGTACTGATTGCCCTTACTGGATTGGAGGAAATAAATAGGATAGCATCATTAAAGTCTTGATCACATGAAATCGGAATATTATCTCTTCTCACGTCTTCAAATCCCAGTAAAAAGAGTTTGTTGGCTTCATCCCAAAGCAAGACATTGTGTTGTTTTAAGAGATTGTTTGGCTCCGGGTTTAGTTTTTTATCTGCAAAAACCTTGTGGTAATAGCCCGCTACTTTAGATCCATCCCATCCATTTGCCAGCAGTACGATGCCAATAGAAACCCCAGGTTGGAATCTACCTAGCCGCACCTTGTTTCCGGATTTCAACGATCCACCGCTACCTTGCTTGGACAGGTTTGGAAAGAGCACTGTAATCTCTTTAATATCATCCAAGGACTGAGGAGGAGAATTAGTCGGATAGGTATAGAATCCGAGTGAATTTCTCCAACCGGCTCCTTCATGGACAAACGTGAACCAAACATCCGCTTCTTCTAAAATATCCAATGTGGTCTTTTTCCCTTCTGCTAAATAGGTCGGGTGAAAGGTCGGTACAGGTTGTGATTCGGGCAGCGAAGCATTGATGTATTCAAGCATCGTTGCCGAAATGTAATCGAGAGTCGGCTCCAAATTCGCCGGAAGTCCTTGAGAGTTATAGGCTGCAGCATACTTGATGATTGGCTCGGCAGCAACTCTTGCATTGAGATATCTTCCATTTACTAAATTTTGATCTACATCATAAGGCAACACTTGCGCAAGATCAACTTCGCCAGCGTAGGCAAGCTTGATCTCATGATTGGTAATTGGAAGCAAAAGCAAGTTTGGAACACCAATGTAATTGGCCTCCAGGAAAACCTTATCCAGATTTAACGGAAGGTTTAAACTGCTTTTTAACGTTCCGTTTTTATCTGTAAATCCTTTAAACCTAACTTCTCTCGTCTTAGGGTCTAGAATCTCAATTTTGATTCCTGCAAAGGGCAATCCTTTCGCGTCAGTAAAACTTAAGTTTAATTTAGTTTCTTGGATTGTAGCGAAATTGAAATTTCCGTACTGATTCGTTTCTTCCACTGTCTTAACAGGGTTTTTAACAAAATCAGGCTCCGCAACACAGCCTACCAAGGCGATTCCTAAAACGAGAAGTGCTTTTTTCATGATAAGTTCTTATGCAACAGGTCTAAACTGTCTTGAAAATGACATGTGAACAGGTAGCTGAGATTTAATGCGAAGCTTCAGTTCAACAGGATTGAAAGGTTTGCTTAAGCAATCTTTTGCTCCCCATTGTAATGCTTTGATGCGTTGCTCACTTTTATCTTGGTCAGTTAAGACCACTAGATTGGTTTGAGCATCTTGTATTTGCTCTTGAAGTCTTTTCATTTCAAAAGCATCTTCGCTCTGCGGGAAATCTGCCAAGACTAAATCTGCTTGTTGGTATTTAATCCATTCGTTTGCTTCCTTGATGGTGGCTACGCTTACAACTTCATATTCTGAGCTGAGGTAATTCACAAGAAATAACCGCATCAAGTCATGGTTTTCGATTAGTAAAATGGTTTTCATCGGAGTGTGTTTTTAATTATTGCTTCAAAACTACCCCTCCTGGCTCTTGCAGTGGCTTTTATAAGACCAATGAGAATATTTAGAAGGTCAACTGTAGGAATCCTCCGATGAATGGAATGGCATTTTCTATCAAAAAATCAGAAATGATTAGGGATCAAAAAAAGGGAAGCTTTTAGCTTCCCTGATTCCCGTGTTTTTTAACTGTTTTTTTTGCTTTCCTTTTTTGCGGCTTTTGCAGCACGCTTTTCTTTCAGGGTTTTGGTAGCCTTTGATTTATCGTCTTTGGGCTTGCCTTCGGGTTGTTTAGCCATGGTATTGAGGTTTAGTAAAATGTGGAAAAATCAGCCGAAAATTGAATTTCTGATTTAAAGAAAGTTAGTCATTAAAAGGTAAATTCTAAGGTTCAAAAACAGGATATTTTCCTTTTTTGAAGAAGTATTCACACATTTTTTTTAGAAGGGGCGGAGGAATTACCAAGTCAACTTTTACTTCCCATGATGCGGTTAACTTAGCGTTTAATGATGATCAGAGTTTGCATAATGCTCTTTTATTAGATCTCTACCAAAATCCCCATTAAAGTCTCTCCAAACCGTATGAATGTGGTTTGCCTTATTCTGAGAATTATCAAACTCAATCAAAAATGATTCTCCTTGGACTCTATAGTAATGTGCAGAACTCGAATCTTTTGCACCTACCCACCCAAAATAAACTTTATCTAGACCTTCTTCCTGAATCTGATTTCTTCTTTCATTCTCTTGTTTTTTGGGAAGTGCTTTCAAGTACTCGTCAATGATTTGGATAAGCATCATTTGTTGCATCTTATCGAGTTGTTCAAAACCAATTCCAGCTGGTTTAAGCGGGTCTATCTCTGGTAAATTTGAAGTGACAATATCTCTGAAAGATTCCTCTTGAAAGATCGCTTGTTTTTGTTGGGCTTCAGAAAGCGCATTGATCAAAGTAAAACCAAGATCCTCTTCCGCTTTTAAAGTCCTTTCTCCTTCTCTTGGACCTGTGAGAATCATACCTGGGTTGGAACCGAAAAATCGCGGCGTTGCTCTCACCTGTTCTCCATCAACTGCAAAATTTAGGGAAATATGATGCCCCTCGAAGGACCAAGCCCAAATATCATCTTTCGCAGGATCGCCATAAAAAGAAACAAAATATTTCCCTGGATCCCTCATAATTGAATCTCCTGAAAACTCTCTTAGGACTGTTTCAAGATCCATGATTTTTCTTGCTTTTTCATAGCCAGATTTTGAAAGATAATGTTGCAACAAGCTAAAAAGTTGGTCTTGCTGGCTTAATGAAAGTTCTTTGATTGAAATCCCCTCCCGCTGAAACATGGAACTTGGGATAAAATGCCAGACTTCTTTCCTTGGATCATCAAATGCCAAAACAACTTTGTTTCTTTGTTCTGTGCTGAGCGCATTTAAAAACTCAGAAGCTGGATTTTCTTTGAAAAGCATAAAGACAAATAGAGTTCCTAACAATGCCCCAGCAGCCAGTAAAATGGGTTTTTTCATAGTTCCGATCGTTTAAAAATGTGTATTTGCTTTGAGTCAATTATTCTACTCTTTATAATTTACACATTTATCCACAAAAAAGCCTCTAGTCACTTTCACGACTAGAGGCTTTTAAAACCGGATTATATTAATTTAAAACGGGTATTTTCCTTGTTCGATCATGTAATCAGCAACCTGTCTTCTCAGTGTTTTGGTATCCACCAAGTCCGCTTTGGTATAGCGCTTCAATCCCATCAACATTACCTTCTGCTCATCGCCTTTAGTGAAACTACCGATCGCTTCTTTTGCTGCTATAGCTATTCTATCTACTGCTTCAGAAAGGTAAATCTGAGCCATCGCAATTTGATTTTTGCAAGCTGCCTCGCCCTTCATACCCACTAGTTTCTCTGCTCGTAGAATTCCAGATTCTGCTGCATAGATCTCGGTCATCACATCCGCAAGATTCATCATAACCTCTTGCTCGTCCTCAATTTTATCCTGAAGAGCCATCGCTGCTTTTCCTCCAACCATCAAAAACACTTTTTTGAGTTTCTTGAGGACATCTTTTTCTGCTGCGAAAAGCTCAGAATTATCTATCGATTCAAAAGATGGAACGCCTGTCAATTCAGCCGATACAGCCATTGCAGGTTCGAAAAGATTGATTTCACCTTTCATCGCACGCTTCAAGAGCATTCCTACCATCAGCATTCGGTTGATCTCGTTTGTTCCTTCATAGATACGGGAGATTCTCGCGTCTCTATACGCTCTTTCCATAGGTGCATCTGCCGAATAACCCATACCACCATACACTTGAACGCCTTGATCTACTACGTAGTCCAGCACTTCAGAACCATGAATTTTGGCAATTGCACATTCGATCGCAAAAGCTTCTACCCCTTTCAATTTTGCTTCAGTTTCATCCATTCCTTCTGCAACCAAGGCATTGATTTGATCTTCAATATCCTGACCTGCTCGGTAACAAAGCGACTCGGTCACGAAAATTCGGGTAGCCATTTCGGCCAATTTTGCTTTCACCGCTCCGAAGGAATTGATGCTGACACCAAATTGCTTTCGGTCGGTGGAATATTGAGTCGCCAAACTCGCAACGGTACGCGCTCCACCAAGCACACCTGCACCTAGTTTCACTCGTCCAATATTGAGAATATTCACGGCGATCTTAAAACCATTTTGCCGTTCAGAAAGCATGTTCTCGACAGGAACAGGGCAATCATTGAAGAAAACCTGACGGGTGGATGAACCCTTAATTCCCATTTTCTTTTCCTCTTCATTCATGGTGATTCCACCAAATGTTTTTTCAACAATGAAGGCGGTGAGGTTTTTATCATCTTCAATCTTGGCGAAAACAATAAATAAGTCCGCAAAGCCTGCATTTGAAATCCACATTTTCTGACCATTCAGCAAGTAATGTTTTCCATCAGCAGACAAGGTTGCTTTTGTCTTTCCACTATTGGCATCCGAACCCGCATCCGGCTCCGTCAAGCAGTAGCATGCTGCCCACTCGCCGACTGCGAGCTTTGGAAGGTACTTTGATTTCTGTGCTTCATTTCCATAATATAAAATTGGAAGGGTACCAATTCCAGTATGAGCGCCATAAGTAGTAGAAAAAGAACCTGCGGCTCCAATGATGTCTGCGATCAACATAGAGGTATTGAAACTCATTCCCATTCCACCATATTGCTCAGGAACAGTGATACCTAATAAACCCAAATCGCCAGCCTTCTTGAAAATAGAAGGGACTAAGTCCGGGTTTTTCATACTGTCAATTGCTTCGATGTTTGGAGTGATCTCGGTATCGATGAAGTCCTGACACGCCTGAGCCATCATTCGCTGCTCTTCTGTGAATTGCTCCGGGATAAAGATGTCACCTGAATTGACATCTTTGATGAGGAATTCTCCTCCTTGTGTTGATTTTGTTAGCGTTGCCATATGCTTTTAGTTTTCTGTTTTTATTTCGATTTGATACGGATGGATTATTTAAGCAACTCATAAACACCAGCCACACCCTGACCACCACCTACGCAGGCGGTAACCATTCCATATTTTTTATCTCTTCTTCTCAGTTCATTGAAAATCTGAACAGAAAGTTTTGCTCCTGTACATCCCAGTGGGTGGCCTAAAGCCACAGCACCACCATTGACATTGACGATGTCCGGATTCATATCCAAAGCTTTCATCACAGAAAGACCTTGCGCTGCAAATGCTTCATTGAGCTCGATTAGGTCAATATCATTAAGCGTCAAGCCTGCTTGCTTCAATGCTTTGGGCACTGCTTCTTTTGGTCCGATACCCATGATTCGTGGATCTACTCCCGCTACGCTGTAAGACATCATCCGAGCTACTGGATCTAGGTTCAACTCTTTTACCATTCGCTCTGACATAACCACTACAAAAGATGCTCCGTCAGAAGTTTGCGAAGAGTTACCGGCAGTCACTTGTCCGCCGTTTTTGAAAGCAGGTCTCAAACTAGCTAAGGCTTCCATGGTCGTGCCAGGTCTTGGTCCTTCATCCGTATCGACGACATATTTGCGGGTTTTCTTTTTACCCTTTTCATCCAAATAGGTTTCTTCTACTTCGACAGGAACAATTTCATCTTTGAACTTACCAGCAGCGATTGCTGCTAATGCTTTTTCATGAGATTTCACCGAAAAGGCATCTGCTTGCTCACGTGTGATTTCATATTCTCTTGCCAATTCTTCGGCCGTCAATCCCATGCTGAGGTAATAGGAAGGGTGCTCTTTTGCGATTTTCCAATTAAGCGCAGTTTTGTAACCCATCATTGGTACAAGTGACATTGACTCTGTTCCACCTGCAATAATGCAATCCGCCATTCCAGCTTTGATTTTACCTACCGCCAAAGCAATCGCTTCTAATCCTGATCCGCAGTAGCGGTTAATTATAAATCCCGGATTGTCAATTCCCAATGCTAAAAGTGAGATCATTCGACCCATTTGCATTCCTTGCTCGGCTTCAGGTACTGCGTTCCCAACGATTAAATCATCAATCATTTTGGTTTCAAGACCTGGAGTATTTGCCATCAAATGCTTGATGACATCTGCCGCTAAATCATCTGGTCTGTAAAATCGAAAACCTCCTTTTTTAGATTTTCCCACTGCCGACCGATATCCATTTACTATATATGCGTCCATTTGAATTTTTTTTGATGTTAAATAAGATTTCCTGAGCGCTTAGTTTCTAAGCGGTTTGCCTTTGAACAAAATGCTGTGAATTCGTTCCAGTGTTTTCTTTTCGCCAGTCAAACTCAAGAAAGCCTCTCGCTCCAGATCAAGTAAATATTGCTCAGAAACCAATGTAGGTGAAGAAAGGTCTCCTCCAGACATTACCCAAGCCAATTTGCGAGCGATCAACGCATCGTGCTCTGAAATGTAAGCGCCATATCGCATCCCTGTAATTCCAGCTTCAAACAAAGCCAAAGATGTTTTTCCTAAAACTTTGATATTGGTTTGCTGAATCGGTTGAGTATATCCTGCCGCATGCAGTTCCAATACTTTCGCCTTTGCTTCAGCCAACTGTCGTTTTCTATTCAGGGTAATTCCATCATCTTTTCTCAAATATCCCAAGCCTTTCGCCTCGGCTGCTGAAGTGGAAACTTTAGCAGTAGCGATATTCATAAAATACTCCTGAAGTTGATTTACCTCTACATCACCATCAATCAGACTATTTGAGAATCTAAGGGTCATCTCTTTCGTTCCTCCGCCGGCAGGAATCAATCCCACACCAACTTCCACTAAGCCCATGTATAATTCAGCATGCGCTTGGATATGGTCAGAATGAAGCGAAAGTTCACATCCGCCTCCTAAGGCCATATTATGTGGCGCTACCACTACCGGTACGGATGAGAATCTAGCCCGCATCATAGTATTCTGAAATTGGGCGATCATCAAATTGATTTCATCATATTCCTGATCACCTGCAAACATGTATAACATGGCTAGGTTAGCACCTGCGGAGAAATTTCCACCCTCGTTTCCGATTACTAGTCCTTTGTAGGATTTCTCAGCCATCGATATCGCTGTGTTGATTCCTTCGATCACTTCTTGACCCATGGAATTCATTTTTGAATGAAATTCCAATCCGATCACCTCATCACCCATGTCGTAAACAGAAGCTCCGGCATTTCCCCAGATTTTCTTACCTGCGGCCTTCAACGTATCCAAAATGATGAAATTCTCAATTCCTGGAATTTCTAAAAACGACTTGGTAGGAATATCGTAGTAAAGTTTTTTGCCACCTTCTACTTTATAGAATGACTCATGGCCAGCAGCGAGCATTTCATGAACCCACTTTGCCGCCGGCTCTCCTGCTGCTTCCATTTTAGAAACTGTCTCTCTGACACCTAAAGCATCCCAGGTTTCAAAAGGTCCAAGCTCCCATCCGAAACCAGAACTTACTGCTTGATCAATTCGATAAAGTTCATCGGAGATTTCAGGAATTCGATGCGAACAGTATTTAAATAAATCATAGAAGGAGGCTCTGTAAAACTCTCCAGCTCGATCATCGAAATTGACTAGAAACTTGATTCGTTTCTTTAGATCTTCTATTTCTTTTGAAGCTTCAAGAGCTTTAAACTTGGGTTTTTCGACCGGCTTGTATTCATAAGTATTGAAGTCAAGCTCTTTTAATTCCTTTGTTCCGTCTTGATGACGGATCATTTTAAAATAACCTTGACCGGTTTTATCTCCGAACCATTTATTGTTGTAAAGTACCTCTACGATTTTTGGAAGCTTAAACTTATCTCTTGATTCATCGTGTGGAAGCGCTTTATATAAGTTGTTCGACACATTGACCGTAGTATCCAAGCCAACCACATCCATGGTTCGGAAAGTAGCAGACTTCGCTCTTCCGATCACTGGACCAGTTAATTTATCTACTTCTGATACGCCAAAACCCATTTTTTCAATGGCGTGCATCCCAGAGATAATCGCATAAACTCCGATTCTATTCGCTATAAATGCTGGTGTGTCTTTACAAAGAACCGTTTCTTTTCCTAAGAACTTGTCTCCGTATTCCATCAAAAAGTCGATGATTTCAGGTTTGGTTTTTGGAGCTGGAATAATTTCCAACAACCTCAAATACCTTGGCGGGTTAAAAAAGTGAGTTCCTGCAAAGTGAACTTGAAAATCCTCGCTTCTTCCTTCGCACATTAGATGCATAGGAATTCCTGAAGTGTTTGAGGTAATCAAAGTTCCAGGCTTTCGGTATTTTTCAACTTTCTCAAAAAGCTGTTGTTTGATGTCCAATCGCTCCACAACCACTTCGATGACCCAGTCATAATCTTTAATCTTTGGAAGATCATCATCAAAATTTCCTGTAGTTATTCGAGCAGCATTTGCCTTGTCATAGATGGCAGAAGGATTAGACTTCAACGTATTTTGAAGTGCGGTCTCTACAATTCTGTTTCTTACCAAAGGACTTTCTTTAGTTAGCCCCTTTTTTTGTTCTTGTTCGGTAAGTTCAAAAGGAACGATATCCAATAAAAGTACCTGTACACCGATATTGGCGAAATGACAGGCGATTCTGGATCCCATTACTCCTGAGCCTAATACGGCAACTTTTTTAATGGTTCTTTTCATTTTTTTGGGTTTTGGTAGTTAATGGCTAGTGGCCATTTCGTTAAAATTCTAGTATTTCTTTTTGAAGATTTATTTCCTTATCCATTTGAACTTGATCAATCACTCCTTGTATTTTATCGAAAACCGAGAAAAACACATCCAACTCTTCCTGACTGACCACGGTACGGACTTGTTCATTGAATTCTCGAATCGTTTTTACAGAATTCTCCTTCTTCCGCTTTCCTTCTTCCGTTAGATAAATTCTCACAGAGCGCTTATCCACTAAATCTGGCTTCTTGAAAATCAAGCCTTTTTCCTCCATCGTTTTTAGCATTCGGGTTAAGCTTCTTGTTTCCAATCCGATTTGAGGAGCAATTTTGGTTGCCGGAGTTCCTTCTTTTGAGTTAATATTAATTAATACAAAACCGATGGCAGTCGTAAAGCCTTCCAATGCTGCTTTCTGATTGTACATTCGGGAAATTGCATGCCATGAACTTTTGATATGGTAATCGACTGTTTCTTCGCGTTTCATTAGCTTTTAGAGTTCTCCATTTTTTGGATTACTAATTTATAAAAATAATTGTATGCATGCATACTAAATTGCAAAAAAGTTATGCATGCATCACAAATAAAAAACTGGAATACCTCCTAAAACAAAATAATCCCATTACAAATACCGATGTAATGGGATTATTCAGAATAAATTAAAGAGAATAGAGCAAAATCAGAATAAAGTACTTTTTTTGATCCTAATCAAATTCTGTTTTCAACATAAGAAACAAGAGAAAATCACTAAGCAGATTTATAAATGCTTTCAATTTCAGACTCGTATTTCTGATAAATGATTTTTCGTTTAAGCTTCATCGTCGGAGTCAATTCACCCGTTTCAATGGACCAAGATTTACCAAGTAACTTATACCGCTTCACCTGCTCCCATTTTGCGAAAAATTTGTTGGCATTTTCAACTTCTCGATCATATTTCTCTATGATTTCTGGTTTGGCAATCATTTCCGAGTCCGAGGTATATGGAATGCCTTTGTGTTTACAATACTCCTTTAGTCCTTCGAAACTAGGCACAATCAATGCGGACGGATAATTTCTATTTTCCCCAACCACTACCAACTGATCAATGAGACTGGACTCTTTAAATTTATTTTCCAATACTTGAGGTGCGACATATTTACCACCCGAAGTTTTAAACATCTCTTTTTTCCGATCGGTAATTTTCAAATAAGTACCATCCAATTCCCCTATATCACCCGTATGGAACCAGCCGTCCTTGAGTGCTTCTGCGGTTAAGTCAGGTTCTTTATAATATCCCTGCATGACATTCGGGCCTTTGACTAGAATTTCTCCATCTTCTGCAATTTTTACTTCTACATCAGCTATCAACTTCCCAACCCATCCTATTCTGATTTCCTCAAAATTGCAGATGGAGGCAGATATTACAGGTGACGTTTCGGTCAAACCGTAACCCTCACAGACTTTGATACCGGCAGCCCAAAATACACGCGCAAGTCTCGGCTGTAAAGCAGAAGCACCGGAATTAATTTGCTGAACTTCGCCTCCTAAGGCTTCTCTCCATTTACTGAATATGACCTTGTTTGCCAATTTTAGTTGGAAATCATACCAAGCACCCATAGCCTTTGCTGGATCATATTGCAAGCCAAGATTCAATGCCCAGAAAAACAAGGCACGTTTCACACCGGTCAATTCGTAACCCTTGGCCACAATTTTATCATAGATTTTCTCTAATAACCGAGGTACCGTATTGAAAATATGAGGTTTTATTTCTTTGAGATTTTCGCCTATCGTCTCCATGCTTTCTGCATAATAAACCTCATAACCCATAAAAAAGTAAGCAAAAGAAGCGGAGCGCTCATAAATATGACACAATGGTAAAAAGCTCAAAACTCTTGAAGTTCCTTTTTCCGGTGTAAATATCTTTCCGACCTGGAGCACATTGGAAACTACATTTTCATGCGTAAGCATTACCCCTTTTGGCCGGCCTGTGGTACCGCTGGTATAGATGATTGTAAAAAGGTCAGAGGATTTTACCGCATTTTTAGAATCCTCCAGGATTTGCAAATCACCATTTGCCCCTTTTTCTACAAAATCATAAAAAGGGATTGTTCCCTCGATATCGTCAAAAGAAACGATCGGTCGATTTAAAGCGACTCCTTTGGCTTTGTGATATATTTCTTGATCTCCGACAAAGATCATTTTAACCTCAGAATGATTAAAAATATATTCGTAATCCGCGGAAGTAATGGTAGGATACATTGGGACTGAAATGGCTCCAATTTGTTGTAAAGCCATATCCACTATATTCCATTCCGGACAATTATTTGAAATTAGCGCAACTCTCTCACCAGCTTTAATTCCATGATCGATAAATGCTAGACTGAGCTTATCAACTAGCTCTTTTACTTTCCTTGATGAAAAAGTAGTCCAAGAATTATTATGTTTTTTAGCTAATGCAATCTCCTTATCAAACGTGGCTATTTGGTAAGGGATTAGATCAAATATTCGAGATATTTCCATTTTTAGATATTTCGGGTTCCTATAATAATACCAAAGCTAAATTGAAATTAAAAGATTTATCCACAGCTCTTATTTATAATAGTTGAAATAAAATATTTTTTAAAAAATTCCTTTTATGGTTATTAAGTGTGTGGATTTGTTGAAAACTGCTGTTTAAAATCTTGTCAACTTTTTAGCTAATGGTTAATTCTTTCTATTAACAGGTTATCCTTTTCTTATCCACATCTAAACTGTTGATTTGCTGAAATGTAGGTTATTTGGGCTGATTTGGTGGATTAGTAATTTTAAATTCTTTGTTGAAAAATCAGCTGTGGATTAGATGAGTTGATTGAGTGGATAAGTTGAGGTTTATCCCCAGTATGTATGAAATAGATATTTTGCTTTGATACAGCTGTTGGTAACTGATCTTAAATGAGAATTAATCTAACTCTTATCCACAGTTCTATCTCTAGTTATCCACTTGAGTATTTTGAGTATTTATTCCTGTTTTTGGTCTAGCTACTATGAGTTGAGCAGGAACTGTCCATCCGGCTCTTATGGTTATGTCCTTACTTTGATCTTCATCCTCGAAATAGAAAACCTGTTCAGCTAATCTTTTTGATTCAAAGTTTGCTGGATCCCAGCGTTTATTTCCATTACTGTCGGCAATGACTCTAATTTGATAAATTCCTGCTTCTATAAGTGCAAACGAAAAGGTATTGCCAGTAGGTAGGTATAGTTCTCGTTTGATTTCATCCTTATTTAGGAGTTGTACAATGTAAGGACCACTTGTGCCTAGAATAGATCCGGAGATTTCGTCGGCTAATGTCTCTCGCTTTAATTTTCGATAGTTCGCTTTTAATGGATCCTTATTATAGACCTGTTCGATGTCTTGAAAAGTAGAATCCTTCGCATTTAACGTAAATATTTCCTGAGCGAGTGAATCAGCAATGACTAGACTAATTAACAATTTATCTCTTCTTGAAGAATCGGAAAAAGCTAGCATTTGCTTAGTAACAGGGATAACAGATGCCGTATCGTAGGAGATAAATAGTGAGTCTGTATTGATATCGATTATGGGTTTGTTAAATTTTAATTCTATTGCTAAGTTTTGGTAGAAGCTTTTACCAGAATTAGGTTGAATAGTTAATTCCTCTTTTTTTCGTTCGGAAGGTTCAAATTTTGACCAAATCAAAGAATCTATAGTATTGCCTACGGAATCCGCTAATTGGATTTTCATAGGTATGCTATCCGTTAATGGGCTTTTGGAATAGAGGCTGATTCGCTTATCTGATTCAGAGTAAAAAATACTTTTTCCTAATTCTTCCGTCTCTAGATCAATGCTGATTGGATTCTTGTTTAAAATTACATCATAACTTAATCCTACCGGACTTGATCTAAGTATTCTAATTGGTGTTTGATCACCTTTGGCTAAGTTAAAAGTTACATCACTGATATTTTGATTGATCGTTAATGTATCAGGGATGAAATCAAATAGTTCGGATTTGTATTCTGCCTTCAGCGAGTTATTTGCGTCTTTCCAGGCATAGGCTCGATAGCTACCAGCTTTGATGTTCGTAATTGTAAAATTACCAGTGCTATCCGTTTGTGAAATGTAATAAGGACTCGCAGTAAATAAATCAGTGGTATCATTTGCTTCATATAAACCAATCAGCAAGTTTTCAAATGGATCTCTAGCATCCGGGAAATAGGTATTTACTGATCCAGAAAAAGTTAAACTATCAATACTTGAACCTGTAGAAAAAACGAGCTTTAGGTTTTCAGCAGGATTCCCTTCAGAAAGATCTTGAATTGATTTTTGGAAATTGAAAACATAAGTCGTGCTATCCTCCAATTCTTGATTGAGCTCAATTGTAACAATGTTTTTTAAAGCTGATACGATTACCTCGTCCTTATTTACGCGGGGAGTGATTATTATATTTTTTGTTGCATTATCTAGTTTGATATATTCATCAAACACGAGTTCTATCTCTTTTGGCGTTGAATTGAGGCTATTATTTTCTGGGCTCATACTAATTACCTTTGGAGGATCTAGGTCTCTAGGTCCTCCCATTGGCGTACTTTGTTTAGCACAAGAGGAAATGAGAATGACTAAGAAAAGGACAATCAGATTTCTCACTTTACTTCTTTTTAAATAAATAGATAGTACTCGAATAATTCCCTGGTTTTCCTTTTGCTGCATTGTTTGATTTAAGTCCAGAAAAAAACGCTTTCCAATATTTTTTAAGACTTGAAGCATTCGGATTGAGATATGATTCGGATAATAATGAAACGTAGTAACTGTCAAAAGGCATTTTTATTTGTTCTACTAGCTTTAACCCAAAAATTTCTTGGAAAGACTTCATGGATTTGGAATTAAAATGATAAAGATGTCTTGGTACATCCCATGCAGCCCATTTATCTCCATATTTTTTGGCATCGTAGCTCTCTGGATTTGGGATGGCAATAATGATATAACCATTTGATTTTAAGCTTGTTATAAGTTTCTTGACAGTTTTTCTAAGCTTATGGACATGTTCAAGAACATGAAAGAGTGTAATTACATCATATGAATGTGCCTCATGCAAGTCATCTAGGCTAGCAACAATGTTATTTTCCATTTTTTTGCTAGCCAAAACCCTCGCTTTTTCATTTGGTTCTACCCCACTTACATTCCATCCATTTTGTTTGGCATGCCAAAGAAATTCTCCAGTACCACAACCATAGTCTAATAAATTTCCTTTCTTTTTTACTAAGGAATCAATCATCTTCACCTTTTTCCCTATGGCGAGACCTCTAACATATTGATAGATTACTTGAGTAAAGCTTTTTCTTGAATCATCATGAGAATAATACTCTGGGAAATCATAGTACCGTCCAATACTTGATGCTTTTGGTCTCGGACTAGTAAATAGAACTTCACAATTGGTGCATTTACATATGATAAATACTTCCTTGCTTACGGCGTGATCAGTTACCTCAAGTGCATTAAGAAAAAGCCCACTTTTACATAGTGGGCATTTGGCTAATCTTTCTGTGGTTTTATCGTCCAAGGTATACGGTAATTATGGATAAGTCCGCAGGAGAAACACCACTAATCCGAGATGCTTGTCCTAACGTTTCTGGTCTAATCTTGCTTAATTTCTGTTTTCCTTCAGCCGAAAGGGCAGTAATGGCGTGATAATCAAATTTGGTAGGAATCTTATAATTTTCCATGTTGCTAATCTTCTCGACCATTTGTTGCTCTTTCTCTATATAGCTGTCATACTTGATTTGAATTTCTGCTTGTTCGAGCACATCTTTTGAATACGTATCAAAGTATTTTTTGAGTTCCGGATCCATTTGACTCAATTCTTGAATACCAACTTGTGGTCTTTTGAGTAGTTTTTCCAATGATATTTTTTCCCTGATTGAGGCTGAGTTTATTTCATCTAAACCTTTGTTGATTTGCTCTGGATTTACTTTTTTCTGTTTTAAATCATTGATCAACTTTGAGGTTTCTTCTTTTTTCTTCTTCACATTTTCAAGCCTCAATTCATCTGCTAAACCAATTTGGTAGCCCATTGGAGTGAGTCGAAGATCAGCATTGTCTTGTCTTAGTAACAACCTGAATTCTGCTCGTGATGTAAACATTCTATAAGGCTCCTCTGTGCCTTTATTGATCAAATCATCAATTAAAACGCCGATATATGCATCGGAGCGTTTGAGTAAGAAGGGATCTTTTTCTTGAGTTTTCAAGGAAGCATTTATTCCTGCTACCAAGCCTTGCGATGCCGCCTCTTCATATCCTGTAGTCCCATTTATTTGTCCTGCGAAATACAGATTTTCAATTAATTGGGTTTCCAGGGTTAATTTCAATTGAGTTGGAGGAAAGAAATCATACTCAATGGCATATCCAGGTCTGAACATTTTAGCATTTTCAAATCCAGGGATTTTACGCATCGCTTTATATTGTATGTCTTCAGGTAGTGAGGTTGAAAAGCCATTTATATACATCTCCACAGTATTCCACCCTTCTGGTTCCACGAATATTTGATGTCTATCACGCTCGGCGAATCGGTTGATTTTATCTTCTATGGACGGGCAATAACGCGGACCAAGACCTTGAATTCGCCCATTAAACATTGGAGATCTATCAAAACCTTCTTCTAAACTAGAATGAACATCTTTATTGGTGTAGGTAATCCAACAAGTACGTTGTTCTTTTAGCGTGCTAGTTTTATCTGAATAGCTAAATTTTTCAGGTGCTTCGTCTCCAAATTGTACCTCCATTTTGGAATAATCTAGGCTTCGGCCATCTACTCTGGGAGGGGTTCCTGTTTTCATTCTACCTGCTTCAAAGCCTAAACCAACCAATTGTTCTGTAATTCCTTTTGCAGCAGCTTCCCCAGTTCTTCCTCCTCCGAATTGTTTTTCCCCAATATGTATTATTCCATTTAGGAATGTCCCATTTGTAAGTACGACAGATTTACTTTCTATTTCCAAGCCTATGCCCGTTCTGACACCAGTCACTTGACCATTTTTGGTAGTAATACCAGTCACCATTTCTTGCCAGAAATCTACGTTTGGGGTTTGCTCTAGCGCTAAGCGCCATTCTTCAGCAAATTTCATTCGGTCATTTTGACTTCTAGGCGACCACATTGCAGGCCCTTTTGATCTATTTAGCATCCTAAATTGAATCATGGACTTATCTGAGATTATCCCTGACATTCCTCCTAGCGCATCTATTTCTCTTACGATCTGCCCTTTTGCCACACCGCCCATTGCAGGGTTGCAAGACATTTGCGCGATGGTATTCATATTCATCGTACAAAGCAGCACCTTAGAACCCATCTTTGCTGCAGCATGTGCGGCCTCGCAACCAGCATGGCCCGCTCCTACTACGATGACATCATATATTGGAAACATTCTGTTTTATCTTATGTGTTTCACGTGAAACATTTGTTTTGAAAATTCAGCGTGCTGTTTCACGTGGAACTTTCACATTCCGCTGAATAGAGTTATTGCTAACTCTTCTTTGCTTCTCATCATTTCAACATCTTTTTTTGACTTGTCTTTATATCCAAGTAGATGAAATAACCCATGACTAATTACCCTGCTCAATTCTGTTTCTGAGTCCACTTGATGATGGCTTGCGTTTTCCTTAACTCGATCAATACTGATAAAAATATCTCCTTCTATTTTTCCTTCAGTTTCAGAATTATCAAAAGTGATAATATCTGTATAAGTATCGTGGTTTAGATATTCTAGGTTGATTTGGTGGAGATAAGTGTCAGAACAGAAGATATAATTCAGTTCAACGATTTTGAATAATTCTGTCTTTGCTAATTCTTTAAGCCAGGCCTTTCTTTTTTGTTTGTTAGGCAAATTGAAAGAAACGTCTTCTGAAAAGAATTGAATAGCCATAATTAATTCATGTAAAATGATAAAATGGTCTTTTTACCATTTTCTTCAAATTTTACTTCATCACTTAGGTGTTTGATTAAAAATATACCTCTACCTCCTGTTTTTTCTATATTTTCTGGAGCTGTTGGGTCTTTTAATTCTGACAAATCAAATCCTTTTCCTTCATCTTCAATCGTGAATCTTAACGTGTCATTTTCCATGACTAACTCCAAGTGAACAAGTTTTTCTTTGTTATTTTGGTTTCCATGGATAATCGCATTGCTGATGCATTCCGTTACTGAAATCATAATGTTACCATAGATGTCATCATTTATTTCAAAGCTTTCTTTAGCATTGTCTATGAAGCTTTCAATTATTTTTATGTTCTCAATTAGAGAAGGAATTGAAATTTTTATGGTTTTCATTATAAATATGTTCAGAGATCAAGATCTTGTTTTATAATTCTTAGGATACTTCTATAGTAATTGGGCAATGATCCGAGTGCATTGCATCTGGTAAAATTAATGAGCTTTTCAATTTATCCTGCATTTCTTCCGTAACCATATGATAGTCGATGCGCCATCCAAGATTTTTTGCTCTAGAACCGGCTCTATAACTCCACCAAGTGTAGTTGTGAGGATCGGAATTAAACTTCCTAAAACTATCTACGAATCCTGATGTGGTAAATTTATCCATCCAAGCTCTTTCTTCTGGTAAAAAACCAGAACTGTTTTTGTTGGAAATGGGGTTGTGTATGTCGATTGGTTTGTGGCAAATGTTATAATCACCACTTAGAATGAGTTTTGGATGAGTTTTTCTTAAATCCTGCATATAACCATAGATGTCATCTAAAAACTCATACTTAAAACCTTGTCTAATGTCACCGGTTGTTCCAGATGGGAAATAAGATGAAATAAAACTGAAGTCTTCAAAATCTACCTGAAGTATCCTCCCTTCATCATCATATTTTGACAAACCCATTCCATATTTTACTGATTTGGGTTTTATTTTGGTCAAAATAGCTACTCCACTATAGCCTTTCTTTACTGCTGGATACCAGAAAATTTCATAACCTAAATCCTCAAAAACACTTGGGTTTATTTGGCTTAATTCAGCTTTAACCTCCTGTAAACCAATTACATCTGGTTTTTCTTTTACCAGCCAATCCACGAAGCCTTTATTCATTGCCGCCCGGATTCCATTGACATTATATGATGTAATTTTCACTGGCTAATTGATTTCGATTTGATATTCTTTTTCAAAGTATTCTAAAACTTGAATTTTGAGAAGTTTTTCTTGTTCAAGTATGTCAAAATTTGGGAGTTCTTTTATTAATAGCCAATGTGGCCATCCATCTTGGTCCACAAAATCTAATTCATAAAACCCAGCAAAACTTAGCACTTTACAAATTGCGATGTGCATTAAATCCTGCTTTTGTTCTTTGCTGAATATTTTTGTTCCCTGGCCAAGTTCTTGAACCCCAATAAGAAAAAGAACGCCATTTAAGTCGGCAGGTTTTTTTCCAATCGTTTCTTTTAGCCCATCTAGTAATTTGGACCAACGTTTTTCCAGTTCAAGATCTCTTTTCATTTCAGCTATCTTTTTCCAATTCTTCCCAATATTCTGTAGCCCTTCTTAAATGAGGGATTACAATAGACCCTCCAATGAGGGTAGCGATAGAAAAAACTTCGAAAATTTCAGACTTTGTTAGTTTAGCTTCATAACACTTTCCCAAATGGTATTTGATGCAATCATCGCATCTTAAAACCATGGAGCAGGCCAAACCAATCATTTCTTTGGTTTTTACATCTATCTCCCCTTCAGCATATGCGTTGGTATCTAAATTGAAAAAACGCTTTAGTACTTTATTATCTGCAGCCATGATACTATCGTTCATTTTGCTGCGATACGCGTTGAATTCTTCTATAAGATTCATTAAATTAACAGTTTAGGAAACTTAGGACTACAAATATACCACGAATATATCCTTAGGAGACTACAACAAGACTTTTTAGCGATGCGTTTATTTTTTGTTAAAGATTTTTTGGATTTAATTTTTCCACGAAACTGCGATTTATGTGGAAGGACGCTTTTTGATTATGAAAAATGCCTTTGTTCGATTTGTGCTGGAACATTGCCAGTAACCAGTTATCACTTAAGGTCAAATGATAATGACCTAACCGATAAAATCAGAGGACTTAGTGATGTCGGAAAGGCGATGGCCTATTTGAAATTTACGAAAGAAGGGAACAGTCAAAGAATCCTTCACAAATTGAAATATAAAAACAATCCTCAATTAGCAAGAGAGTTGGGCTTGAAATATGGAAGGTTATTATTGGAAAGTAATTATTCAGGGGAATGGACTTTAATTGTACCTGTTCCATTGCACCCACTTAAATTAAAACGAAGAGGCTATAACCAAAGTGAACAATTTGGGCTTGGAATCAGTGAGGCATTGAATATCCCACTTCAAAATGCCTTGGAAAGAAAAAAGTTTACAGAGACTCAAACGAAGAAAAGTCGGCTTGAACGAATGTCTAATGTTGATGATGTTTTCCAGCTTTGTCCAGCTTTGACAATTGAAAATCATCGAATTATGCTCGTGGATGATGTGCTGACTACAGGAGCAACTATGTGTGCTTGTGCGAATGTATTATTGGCAAATAAGGCAAAAACAGTAGATTTGGTAACATTAGCAGCCGGAGGCAAATAATACTATGATAGACATCGAACATTTAAAATACCCAGTTGGAAGATTTGTTGTGCCTAATTCCATCGATTCAAACCAAATCAAAGAGGCGGTGGATTACTTGATCCAATTTCCAAAATATCTAAAGTCTGCACTTGCGGATAAAGACGAAAAATATTTAGCTACACCCTATAGACCAGGTGGATGGACGATCAAACAGGTGATTCACCATATTTCAGATAGTCACATGAATGCGTTTATCCGATATAAATTGGCGCTAACAGAGGATAATCCGACAGTGAAGGGTTATGATGAAGCGGCTTGGGCGGATCTACCTGACTCAAAGCTGGAAATTGATTCTTCATTAGCAATCATTGAGGCAGTTCATTACAAGTGGGGAGTGCTTCTGAATTCAATGAGGGCGGATGATTTTGAAAAAACCTTTTATCATCCAGAAAAGAAACGCTCGCAAACACTGGGAGAAGTGGCGTTAATGTATGCATGGCATGGGATGCATCATTTAGGCCATGTCCAATTACCAGGTTTACAACAGGTTAAAATTTAGAAATGGTACATTTAACAGAGCATAAAAGAGAAAAGCGGACGATTTAAATTGTCTTTTTAAAATCACGAATTCTGATGAACATTTCTTTAAAAGACCATACAATTCTTGTTACCGGGGCCTCACGCGGCATTGGAAGAGCAATCGCTAAACAGCTTTCGGAATCAGGTGCGACCGTTATCATTCATTTCAACAAAAATTTAGAAGAGGCATCTTTACTTCTAAAAGAATTTGCAACTCCTGGATTCCTAGAACCCTGTGACCTGTCCAATTCAGATGAAGTTATAGGCTATATTCCTCGGTTAGTAGAAAAATATGGCCCCATTTCCTCTATTGTAAATAATGCAGGCATTGCCAAATCTGCTTCAGATAATTTACCAACGAAAGAATGGGTGAATATTTGGGATGAAACGCTTGCAGTTAACACTACAGCATTGGCGATTCTATGTAAGGAATTTGTAGATCAGGCTAAACACCAGAAAAACGGAAGAATCATCAATATTTCCTCGAGAGCAGCTTTCAGAGGAGACACTACGGATTATATCGCGTATGCAGCATCAAAAGGCGCGATTGTAAGCATTACTCGAACTATTGCCAGACACTATGGAAAGCAGGGAATAAAAGCGTTCCTAATAGCCCCAGGCTTTACCCGCACAGATATGGCAAATGAAATCCTTTCAGAATATGGGGAAGATTTCGCGTTGAATGACATCGCATTGTCCTCACTGACGGAGCCTGAGGATATTGCGCCTATGGTAACCTTGCTTTGTTCAGGTCTTGCGGATCATGCCACAGGAGCCACAATTGATATCAATGCTGCATCTTACGTTCGATAAATAAAAATGGAAAAATCAGAATTTAGGAAAAGGGCTCACGAGCTTGTGGATTGGATGGCGGATTACTTGGAGCAAAAAGAGAACTATCGTGTAACACCCGGAATAGCCCCTCGAGAAATCCTGGATCAACTTCCACTAAGCCCACCAGAAAAACCAGAGTCCTTCGATCAAATTATGGAGGACTTTAAGGAAATAATCGTCCCTGGTATGACCCATTGGCAGCACCCATCATTTTTTGCCTATTTCCCAGCCAACAATTCTGAACCTTCTATTCTAGCAGAAATGCTCATGTCAACCTTAGGAGCGCAGTGCATGTCTTGGATTACCTCCCCTGCTGCAACCGAACTAGAGGAGCGGGTTTGTGATTGGCTTAGAGATGCAAAAGGGATTGATTCTAGTTGGAAAGGCTGCATACACGATACAGCTAGTACGGCTACTTTAAGTGCAATATTGACCGCACGAGAAAGGGTAACAAACTTTCAGGTAAATGAAAATGGATATTCTGGAAAAGAAGTTTTTCGTGTTTATTCCTCAGCACACGTTCACTCGTCTATTGACAAGGGTTTGAAAATTGCTGGAATAGGAGTTTCAAATCTCGTGAGAATTCCGGTAGATCATAACTTTGCAATGATTCCGGAGGAACTCTCTTTGGCAATCAAAGAGGACATTGCCAAAGGGTTTAAACCACTTTGTGTGGTGTCGGCTTTAGGAACGACAAGTTCTACTGCGGTGGATCCAATTAAAGAGATCTCCGCAATTTGTCATGAATTTGGTATTTGGCATCACATTGATGCCGCTTTTGCGGGCACAGCGCTTTTATTGCCGGAATATCAAGGATTGATTCAAGGTCACGAATTAGCAGACAGCTATGTGTTTAATCCACATAAGTGGATGTTTACCAATTTTGACTGTACCATCATGTACTTGAAGGAACCAAGGTATTTGGTCAATACATTTTCCATGACTCCTGAATACCTCAAAACCGATTTGGATGAAGAGGTAAATAACTATCGGGACTGGGGTATTCCTTTGGGAAGGCGCTTTAGAGCATTAAAATTGTGGTTTGTGATTCGGAGCTATGGCCTGGAAGGAATTCGGGAAAAGCTAAGAAATCACATGAGTTTAGCTAAAACAGCAGAGAAACTCATTTTGTCTAATCCAGATCTTGAAATACTTGCGCCTGTTAATTTCAATACGATTTGTTTCAGGTTTCATTCCACAAATCTTCAGCTAGCAGATGAAAACCGACACAATGAAAGCTGGATGAATCAGGTAAACGCAACAGGAAAAGCATTTTTCTCTCATACAAAATTAGATGGGAAATTTGTAATCCGGTGGGTGATTGGGCAAACTGATGTCAGTGAAAAACATATTGAAAATGCCTGGAGTTTACTGATGAGCAAACTCGAAGAAATCAAAAAAGAATCAATCAGCACAAATGGTTAAACCGATAAAACCGGACCCGGTTTTTACGCCTGAATTACTTAAAATCATCAAAATTTTCGGGCTGGTTTCTATTTTACTGGTAATCTTCTTTTCGTTTTTTAATGATCAAAGAGCCAATAACTCCGGCCAAGACGAGGATTTTCGGATGCTTAGTTCGGCACGGCTTTATTTCAAAAATGTCCGTGCAATACATTACAATAGAGAACTCCGAAAGGATGCGGGTATGGAGATTTACCGAATAAAAGGAATCGAATGCCCTCAGAATAACCCCTGTTTGAATATTAATTTGATTATTAATCCTTCCAAAGACGAATCTTATATTTATTTAGAGCCGGTAAATTCCGATTGGCCACTTATACTTAGGATCAGCACCGAGGGAAAAGAGATAAGTCACAGTTTCGAAAATGGCAATAAGTCGGACCATCTTCGGTATGTTAAAATCTTGGACCTCGCCATTCAAGCAGGAGATAAAATTGAAATGAAATCAAGCAAAGGATGGAGCCAGATTTGGCATACTCCTAATGAACTCGAAGCTTGGAAGACTCTACTTGAAGATTTTAATGAATTGACTCAATAACAAAAATTTATGACAGATAAGATAAATCCTAGATTGGCCTTTTTTAAATCCTTTGTGGGGCAAAAACTAACTAATACACCCTCACCGGCAGGAAACTGGCTTGCCGGCACCCTACTAGACATAGATTTTGGCTATGCAAAAGTTGAATTTTTGATTAGAAAAGAGTTTTGTAATCCCGGGAATATCCTTCACGGGGGGATCTCTTCTTTGATGCTAGATGATGTGATTGGTATGGCTAATTTTACTTTGGGATCTGAGTTTTTGATGAGCTCGATTAACTTAAATGTTGATTTTTTGGCTGCTGCAAAACTCGATGAAAAAGTGATTGTCGAAGCAAGGATAGTTCGATCCGGGGCTAACCTTAACCATTGGGAGGCCGTAATTGCTAAAGAGTCTGGGAAAATAGTCTCAAAAGCTTCTAGTAATATGATAAAAACACATGTTAAGTTAAGTGACCTCGGACTTTAATCTTTTATACAACTTGATTTAACACAAATGAAAAAAACACTCTTTTTAGCTTATTTTCTATTCTTTTCAATTTCTGTTTTTTCTCAAACGACCGTTTCATTTCATCAAAGTAACCTTCCCTTCCTTGGCGTGAATTATCAATTTGGGGAGCGGTTTATCCCAGAGTTCCGAGTGGGAACAGACCAATATTTTGAAGATTTATCTTTAGAACTAGCAGGGAATTATATCCTCAAAAAAGAAAATAGTTTTGAATTTTATGCAGGATTAGGAGCTAGAATAGGCAGTTTTGCTGGAGTTGTGATTCCTGTCGGTTTGAATATTTATCCTTTCGACCAAAAAGATTTTGGCTTTCACATGGAAGCTGCGCCAATAATCGGATTTAATGATAGTGCATTATTTAGAGGATCTTTTGGAATTCGGTACAGGTTTTCAAAAAATTAAAACTGTTTCATTTTTACCATAAAATCCCAGACGGCTATTCCTAAAGTAACAGAGATGTTTAGAGAATGCTTAGTCCCCATTTGAGGTATTTCAAGGACATAATCACAGGTTTGAAGTACTTCATCTTCTACTCCAAAGACTTCATTTCCGAAGATTAGTGCATATTTTCCATCTGCCTTTGCCTCAAATTCATTCAACATAATGGAGCGATCGACTTGTTCCAAAGCACAAATAGTATAGCCCTCTTCTTTAAGTTTTTCGACTGCCAGAGTGGTATGGTTAACATATTCCCAAGTGACAGATTCTGTAGCGCCGAGCGCTGTTTTTTGAATATCCCGGTGTGGGGGAGTTCCGGTTATCCCACATAGGAAAATTTTTTCGACCCGGAAAGCGTCTCCGGTTCGGAAAGCTGAGCCTACGTTATTTAGGCTTCTTACATTATCCAATACCAATACCAATGGGGATTTTTCAATTGCTTTATACTCTTGGACAGATAGTCTTTCGAGTTCTTCCATGCTTAATTTTTTCATCCCTTTTTGTTCTCCTTTTTGATTGCATTAATTTGAGCCCTGAATCACCAGAATTTTACCCAGAAATAAAAGCCATTCCCTCCCCATGAGTAAATCAAAAGACGGAAAAGAAACTCCACTAATGAAGCAATTCAATGCTATCAAGGCAAAACATCCTGGAGCATTGCTGCTTTTTCGTGTGGGAGATTTTTACGAGACCTTCGGGGAAGATGCCATCAAAGCAAGTAAAGTTTTGGACATTGTCTTGACCAAACGAGCAAATGGATCTGCTTCCCATATTGAGCTTGCAGGTTTTCCTCACCATTCGCTAGATACTTATTTGCCAAAATTAGTTCGTGCTGGAAATCGGGTAGCGATCTGTGATCAATTGGAAGATCCAAAATCAGTGAAAGGGATTGTCAAAAGAGGAGTTACCGAATTAGTTACTCCAGGTTTATCCTTTAACGACCAAGTGCTGGATACTCGAAAGAATAACTATTTGGCGTCAATCCAATTTGGAAAGGAAATACACGGGATTGCATTTTTGGACCTTTCAACAGGAGAGTTTATGTGTGCAGAAGGTAAAATGGCCTATCTGCAAAAGTTGATTCAAAGCTTTGGCCCCTCAGAAATTATCTATAGTAAAGCGGCCAAAAAAGTAGCTGCTGAGATTCTCAAAGATGAATTCATCACTTTTCATTGTGAGGATTGGGTTTTCCAGAAAGATTTCACCTATGAAAAGTTAAAAGCTCATTTTGGTACTGCCAATTTAAAGGGTTTTGGGATTGAGGATTTGGATTCAGGAATTATTGCGGCAGGTGCCATTTTGTATTACCTCGAGGAAACCGAACATAAAGAGATTCAGCATATTTCTTCGATTTCCAGGATAGCAGAGGAGAAATATGTCTGGCTGGATAAATTCACGATTCGTAATCTAGAACTGGTTTTTCCTCAGCACGAAGGCGGTGTTCCATTGATTACTATTCTTGATCGAACGGTTACCCCGATGGGCTCAAGAATGATGAAAAAATGGTTGGTTTTGCCTTTAAAAGAGAAAAACCAGATCGAGGAAAGATTAAATGTCGTGGATTTCTTTTTTCAGAATCCAGCTTTAATTGAAGAAATACTAGCCTCACTGAAATTGATCGGAGATTTGGAGCGCTTGATCTCAAAGGTGGTGGTGGGCCGAGCTAATCCACGCGAGGTAAACCAAATCAAAAAAGGATTGTTGGTCACCAAGCCGATCAAGGATCTCCTCAAAAGCCAACAAAATCCAACCCTTAAAAAGCTTTCTGACCAACTACACCTTTGCGAGTTTTTACTGGAAAAAATAGAGAAAGAGCTTAAAGAAGACGCTCCGATGCTCACCCATCAAGGGGGAATAATCAAAGATGGGGTGGATGAGGAATTAGATGAATATCGTGGTTTAGCTACTTCTGGAAAAGATTTTTTATTACGAATACAGAAAAGGGAGATTGAAAAAACAGGGATTTCTTCCTTAAAGATCGCCTTCAATAAAGTTTTCGGATACTTTTTAGAAGTGACCCATGCACACAAGGATAAAGTGCCTGAAGAATGGATTCGAAAGCAAACGCTCGTCAATGCGGAGCGGTATATTACTCCTGAGCTCAAAGAATACGAAGAAAAGATTCTGAATGCTGAAGAAAAAATGGTCGGGATTGAGCAGCGATATTTTCAGGCTTTAGTGGAGGAGACAGCGCAATATGTCATCCCAATTCAGCAAAATGCCAGAGTTCTTGGTACCCTTGATGCCCTGCTTTCTTTTGCGACTATTGCCAAAGCAAACAATTACTCTCGACCAAAATTATCAGAAACGGAAACCCTTGAAATCAAAGAGGGAAGACACCCGGTGATTGAAAAGCAATTAGCACTAGGAGAGCATTACGTACCAAATGACATTTATTTGGACAATGACACTCAGCAAATAATTATCATCACAGGCCCAAATATGGCCGGAAAGTCCGCCCTGCTTCGACAGACCGCGTTAATCGTTTTAATGGCTCAAATGGGTTCTTTTGTCCCAGCTTCTTTTGCCCGAATTGGCATCATAGATAAAGTTTTTACCAGAGTCGGAGCTTCGGATAATTTGTCTAAAGGTGAGTCAACCTTTATGGTTGAAATGACTGAAACGGCAAGTATTTTAAATAATCTTTCTGGCCGAAGCCTTGTACTTATGGATGAAATTGGTCGTGGGACCTCTACCTACGATGGAGTTTCAATAGCATGGTCAATTGTAGAATATTTACACAATCATCCCACATTCAAAGCAAAAACACTTTTTGCCACTCATTACCATGAATTAAACCAGCTTGCGGCGGATTTCCCAAAAATTAAAAATTTCAATGTTTCGGTAAAAGAAGTGGGAGACAAGGTGATTTTCATGCGTAAACTTAAGGCCGGCGGAAGTGAACATAGCTTTGGAATCCATGTCGCTCAAATGGCAGGCATGCCTAACCCAATTGTTTTGCGAGCGGCGGAAATCATGGCTCATTTGGAAAAAGATAAATCGGTAAAAAAGGGGAAAGAAAATTTGAAATCTGTCCCTAAAAATAACTACCAGCTAAGTATGTTTGAGCTTGATCCTAAGATGAAGGAAGCCAAAGAAATGATCGAAAAAATTGACATCAATTCGATTTCGCCGATTGAGGCATTGTTAAAACTGCATGAGATCAAAAAGAAGTTTGAAAACTAGATTATTTGATTTTATGTATCTTTAATTGATTTAAAAACCGAAACCGAAAATTTTTATGGATAAAGTACTTCTGAAAAACCTCAGGAAGCAGGACAAATATTCGAAGTTTTTTAAGGAATGGCAGGAGCAAGAGTTTAAGGATCACCCAGATGAAGCTCGAATGTTAACTGAGCTGGAATCATTAAGTAAAAACATCGGCATGCGAGAGGGTTTTATCATTGCTTGCTTTGATTATAGAAATTTAGGCTTGGCGTTTTTTACTGGGGAGGTAGAATCAGTTACTGGGTACCCAGAATCGATTTTTAGAGAGAAAGGGATGGAAGCATCTTTCTCAATGATTCATCCCGAGGATCGAGAGGAATTATTTCGCTTTCAAAAAATTGTATTTGACTCATTTCACAGCCTCACAATTTCCGAACGGTATACCTATGAATTTACCTATACTACACGATGGATTCACCGGGTTACTCAGGAAATAATTTGGGTAACAGGTAGAGTAAAACCTTTTATTATAGACTCCCAAGGAAACTTTGCTGTCGACCTCCATGTGATATTGCAACTTTCAACCCCTCCTTCTATTAAGTCCTATGATTGGAATTATTCCTATCAGAAAGAGGATGGTACAAGAGCTTTTGTAAGTAAAGAATCTCCTGAAAAGCGATCTATAAAACTGACCAAAAAAGAAAAAGAAATCGCGAAAATGATTCTTGATGGGAAGGAGTCAAAAGAAATCGGCGAGCTTCAAAATATTTCGATTAATACAGTTGGTACGCATCGAAAAAACATTTTAAAGAAACTAAAAGCCAGAAATGTGGGCGAGATGATTAAAATACTCGCTACTTATGACTTTTGATAGAAGCCTGAATATCAGCTTTAAGGCTAGTTTTGCCACATGGCAATAAAAAATTAAGGTCTGAATTCTTGTAATTTTATTTCGGAAGCTTACCTTTGCATCCACAATACGCTTAGATCACGTTCTAGGTTTGAAAAGCGAGAGTAGCTCAGCTGGTAGAGCACGACCTTGCCAAGGTCGGGGTCGCGAGTTCGAATCTCGTCTCCCGCTCAAAAAAGCCCTTGATTCAAGGGCTTTCTTGTTTCGGTCAATAAGTAGCTTCGTCAAGTCGAAGTGAAGCCGGGATGGTGGAATAGGTAGACACGCAAGACTTAAAATCTTGTGGGAGCAATCCCGTGCGGGTTCGATTCCCGCTCCTGGTACAAAGCCTCGTAGAAATACGGGGCTTTTTTTATTCCTTTTTCATTTCCTCTTCTATCAAAAAGCAAAAGCACCTATTTTTTCTTAAATTCCAACTTATGGAAGAAGTGTTAAAATTTTTTGAAACTGATTGGGAAACGATTAGGCATAGTTTAATCTTGATTGGAGTATCTGTTGCGGTCCTCATCATCTTCGTTTTCCTTGGAAGAAAGTCTAAAACCATTCTTAGCAGACGACTTTCTATCCGAATGGATGATCCACTATTGGCAAATTTTCTTGCCACGATTTTAAAAACCTTGGTGATTTTGGTTGGATTGCTCTTGATTTTTAAAATCATTGGACTGACCGGAGTTGTATCTGGATTATTAACCGGTGCGGGAATCTCAGCCTTTATTATTGGTTTCGCTCTAAAAGATATAGGGGAAAATTTCCTTGCGGGAATTCTGCTTGCTTTCAAGCGGCCTTTTCGAATCGGAGATATCGTCGATATCAATGGAATGCGGGGACAAATACTTTCGCTTAATCTTCGGGACACCCAGATCAAAACCGCAGATGGAAAAGATGTCTTTATCCCAAACGCAACGATAATCAAAAACCCACTTGTGAATTTTACCATTGATGGGTTCTTGCGATATGATTTTATAGTAGGGCTGGACTATGGGTCCAATTATAAAGCCGCCATAGAATTAATAGCAAAGACGCTTCCAAAAGTACGTGGCGTACTTGGTGGCAACAAAGGACCAAACGTCTGGGTATCCAGCTTGGCTGAAAGCACCCTAAACTTACAAGTTACTTATTGGGTGGACACCTTCGATCGAGGGATGTCAGATTTGGATGTAAATAGCAATGCTATTTTGGAAGTATTGCTAGCCTTAGAAGGAGCTGGATTTAATTTACCGTCAAAGATTGTGGAATTAAAAAACCATCAAGGAACTCCCTTAAAGACCTCCTAATTATTTTTCTAAAATACCCTTCAAATCTGCTGGTGAATAGTTCACTGATTTCAAGGTTTTGTGATCTCCTTCTCGAAAAACCAAGTATAAATCGCCTTCCTTTTCGTAAAAAGAAGTAGTTCCTTTAGATTCATAATGCGCCACTGTGGCTTTGGCTTCTTCCTCATTTTCACAGGCCTTGCTCATATTTGAACGCTGAACCTCGTCAAAAAGAGATTTGAATTTTTCTCCTAATCCAAATTCAAGAATTGCTCCAGAAAGCACATACTGAAGATCACAAAGGGCATCAGCAATTTCCACGAGATCTTTATTTTCGATCGCCTCCTCCAACTCTTTCAATTCTTCTGCAAGTAGAGAAACCCGCAAATTGCACCTTGTTTCAGAAGGAATTGTAGGAGACTTTAAAACAGGGTGTTTAAATGTTTCGTGAAATAGTGCGACTGAAGTAAGTGACTTTGGATCTTGCATAGCTTGTTTTATTGAATGCTTGAAATAAATGAAAAAGACCGGAAATTCCGGCCTTTTTATTATTGAATGTGATGATTTTTATCGAGAAGCATCCGCAAATCGCTGAGCGACAACCTTCCAGTCTAAAACATTCCAAAATGCGCTAACATAATCAGGGCGTTTGTTTTGGTAATTTAGGTAATAGGCATGTTCCCAAACATCCAATCCAAGTAGCGGAACGCCTTTGAAATCAGATAGGTCCATCAATGGATTATCCTGATTTGCTGTAGAACCAACAGCCAATTTTTTGTTTTCACCAACGACTAACCAGGCCCACCCTGAACCAAAACGGGTTTTTGCAGCATTTTCAAATGCTGTTACAAAAGCATCATAGCTTCCGAAAGAAGCGTTAATTGCATCCGCTAGTGCGCCTTCTGGCTTTCCTCCGCCGTTAGGACTCATTAATTTCCAGAAAAGCTCATGATTGTAATGTCCCCCACCATTATTTCTCATTTTGGTAGAGTACCCAGAAATTTTTGCGAGAACATCTTCGAGGGGCGTATTCATCGCTACTTTTTCCTCAGTAATCGCGTCCCCGAGATTTTTAGCATATCCAGCAGCATGTTTGGTATAATGAATTTCCATGGTCATGGCATCAATATGAGGGGCTAATGCATCATAGCTATAGGCTAACGGAGTTTGGGTATATCCGGTAGGAAGTATTCTGTTTTCTTTCGCATTTGCACTCCCAGTCATTGAGCTTAAAATGCCCGTGCCGGCTAAACCTAAGGCTAAGCTTGCTTTAGAGCCGTTAGCTAAAAATGAACGACGGGAGATCGGGTTTTCGAGAGGTTTCATGGTTTGAATTTTAAATTTTGCTACTTAAATAAAGTTGAAATTAACTATTAAATCGTTGGATTTGAAATTGAGAATCAGACAATAAGTCTGATTTTATGACAAGATGGTTAAGTTTGTGTATATGAATTGGCTTGGATAGATTTTTGTCTACTTGGAGCCATACAGAACTATGGAACGACTCTTTTATAAATACCAGGGAACGGGAAATGATTTTATCATGATTGACGATCGAAATGATTTAGTCGATGATTCCAATTTGGCCTTGGTTTCAAAACTTTGTGATCGAAGATTTGGAATAGGGGCTGATGGCCTTATTCTTATTCGGAATCATCCTGATTTTGACTTCGAAATGATTTATTTCAATGCAGATGGAAGCCAAAGTATGTGTGGAAATGGTGCACGATGTGCTGTGGCATTTTCGTCTTTTCTAGGAATAATAAAACAAGAAACCCGATTTCTGGCGATTGATGGTCCTCATGAAGCGATGATACGTGAGGGTTTGGTTCATTTGAAAATGGGCGATGCTGGTAAAGTTCAGAGAAATGGAGAGGATCAGTTTGTCAATACTGGATCTCCGCATCATGTTAGATTTGTGGCTTCTGCATCCGACTATCCTGTTTATGAAGAAGGAAAACAAATTCGATACGATGCCGGCTATGCGCCAGCTGGTACCAATGTCAATTTTGTTGAGAAACTCAGTGACAACAAATTATTCGTTCGGACCTATGAACGCGGCGTAGAAGACGAAACACTTTCGTGTGGAACCGGTGTTACTGCTGCGGCTTTGGCTTTTGCGGGAGATCAGCCCAAAGCACATATCCAAATCAATACGTTAGGAGGCCAGTTGTCTGTAAAGTTTGACTCTAATCCCGATGGAACATTTAAAGAAATATGGCTGATCGGTCCAGCCGAACAGGTGTTTCAAGGGAAAATTAATTTCTAAAAAAGGTATAAATGAAGCGGCTTAATACTAGTGGCTTCATTATCAATTATAATAAAAAGGGCTTAATTTTAGCCCTCAATTTGAGAATTACAATTAGCAATCATGTTAGATTATATAGCAAAAGGACTAGCAAAAGTATTTGGCACCAAGTCCGATAGAGATATCAAAGAATTGACTCCCTTAGTGAAAGAAATTAACCTTGAGTTTGAGGGGTTGAAATCACTAAGTGATGAGATGCTTCGGGCAAAAACTCAAGAAATTAAAGCTCAGATAAATGAGCACTTGAAAAGTTTTGATGATAAAATCTTAAGTGTAAAAGCCGGCGTGGAGGAATTACCACCAACAGCAATTCATGAAAAGGATCAACTTTTTAATCAAATCGATCAAATTGAAAAAGATCGTGATGAGGCCCTGGAAGAAATTCTCTTAAAAGTTCTTCCAAAAGCTTTTGCTGTAGTCAAAGAAACGGCTAGAAGATTTAAAGAATTGGGAGGCTTGACCGTAAAGGCAAATTTGCGTGACCGAGAAATAGCGGCGACCAAAAAGAATGTTGAAATCCAAGGAGAAGATGCCATCTGGCATAACAAATGGCTAGCGGCAGGCACTGAAGTAGTCTGGGACATGGTTCATTACGATGTACAGCTTATCGGTGGTATGGTTTTACACAAAGGTAAAATCGCCGAAATGGCAACAGGTGAAGGTAAAACCTTGGTTTCTACTTTGCCTGCGTACCTCAATGCTTTAGCCGGTAGAGGTGTTCACATCGTAACCGTAAACGATTACCTCGCCAAACGAGATTCCGAATGGAATGCCCCACTTTTTGAGTTCCACGGGTTGACAGTGGATTGCATCGACAAATACACGCCGAACTCAGCCGGAAGAAAAAAGGCCTATGCAAGTGACATTGTCTATGGTACTAATAATGAATTCGGTTTTGACTACCTGAGAGATAATATGGCTCGGGAAGCAGGCGATTTGGTCCAAGGAAAGCATCATTTTGCAATGATTGATGAGGTCGATTCTGTTTTGATTGATGATGCGAGAACGCCATTGATTATCTCAGGACCGGTTCCAAAAGGCGACGTCCATGAGTTTGATGATATGAAGCCACGAGTTTCGACTTTGGTGGATGAGCAGCGAAAATTAATTCAGGGCTTTTTGACCTCGGCAAAAAAGCTAATTGCGGATGGCGATGATAAAGACGGAGGATTAGCCCTTTTTAGAGCATTCCGAGGGATGCCTAAATACAAGCCCTTGATTAAATATCTTTCCGAACCAGGGATTCGAGTGATTCTTCAAAAGACGGAAAACTTTTATTTGCAGGATAACAAGCGAAACATGCCAGAGGCAGATGAGCCGCTTTTGTTTACAATTGATGAGAAATCGAATGTGGTAGATTTAACAGATCGTGGAATTGAAACCATGACTGCAAAAAATGAAAACCCAGATTTTTTCATCTTACCGGATATTGGAATTGTAATCGCAGATCTAGAAAAAGCAGAAGATATTGATGACAAAGAAAAGCTAATTCGCAAAGAAGAAGCAATCAAAGATTACGGAGTGAAAGCCCAGCGTATTCATACCGTAAACCAATTGCTCAAGGCATATTGTATGTTTGAGCGGGATACAGAATACATCTTGGTAGATGGAAAAGTAAAAATCGTCGATGAGCAAACGGGTCGTGTGATGGAAGGACGTCGCTATTCGGATGGATTGCACCAGGCCATCGAGGCGAAGGAAAATGTAAAAGTAGAGGACGCCACGCAGACTTATGCGACGATTACGCTTCAGAATTATTTCAGAATGTATCATAAGCTTTCTGGTATGACCGGTACAGCTGAAACCGAAGCTGGAGAATTTTGGGAAATCTATAAACTTGATGTAGTTGTAATTCCTACGAATCGTGTCATTCAGCGAGATGATCGAGAAGACAAAGTATATAAAACCGTCCGCGAGAAATTCAATGCAGTAGTGGACGAGATCAATGAATTGGTAGCGCTAGGCCGACCGGTACTTGTGGGAACGACTTCGGTTGAAATCTCGGAAGTACTGAGTAGAATGCTCACCTTGAAGAAAATACCGCACCAAGTATTGAATGCGAAGCAGCATGCGAGAGAAGCCGATGTGGTTGCAGCCGCAGGTCAAAGCGGAACAGTTACCATAGCAACTAACATGGCTGGTCGGGGTACGGATATTAAGCTTTCCCCAGAATCTAAAAAAGCGGGAGGTTTGGCTATCATCGGTACCGAGCGACATGAGTCTCGGCGAGTGGATAGACAGCTTCGTGGTCGATCTGGACGTCAAGGGGATGTTGGTTCTTCTCAGTTCTTTGTTTCGCTGGAAGATAGTTTGATGAGACTTTTTGGTTCGGACCGAATCGCAAAGTTGATGGATCGAATGGGGCTAGATGAAGGAGAAGTGATCCAGCATAGCATGATCACCAAGTCCATTGAACGTGCGCAACGTAAAGTGGAGGAAAACAACTTTGGTACTAGAAAAAGACTCCTAGAATACGATGACGTAATGAATTCGCAGCGAGAAGTTGTGTATAAGCGTCGAAGAAATGCGCTAAAAGGTGAACGACTTGAGCTTGATATTCTCAATATCATCTATGATGTTTCTGAAAGTTTGGTCGATATGGCTAAGTCCACAGAAGATGTAGAAAACTTGCGAATGAATGCCTTCAGTACTCTTGGCGTTGATTTTTCTATCAATGAAAATCAGCTTAAATCTAAGGATATCAATACCTTAACGCGAGAGCTTTATACGTTGGCATTTGAGACTTATCAGAGCAAGAATAATCGAATCATGGAAACAGCGCTTCCGATCTTCACAAAAGTTCATGAGGAACGTGGCGCTACGGTTAAGGATATTATGGTTCCAATTTCTGATGGCTTGAAGCAAATCGGAGTAGTTGTGAACTTGGAGTCGATGCTTGCAAACGGCGGACGCGAGCTAGTTCGATCATTGGAAAAGAATGTAACCTTGGCGATCATCGATCAAAACTGGAAAGAACATCTTCGAGATATGGATGACTTGAAGCAGTCCGTTCAAAATGCAGTCTATGAGCAGAAAGATCCACTTTTGATCTATAAGTTTGAGGCATTTGAAATGTTTAAACGCTTCATCGGAAAATTGAATGAAGACATGGTTTCTTTTGTGACTCGTGCCGACCTACCAAAGCAGGACCCCGCTCAAGTCAATGCCGCTCAACCAAGAAGACAAGTAGAAAGCCAAGGACAAGCTAGTAAAGCAGAAGCAGGAAGTACATTGGATACTGGGGCTCGGGCTAATCGGGCAGCGATTGCAGCTTCCAGCGGAGGTAGACCAGCACCTCAAGTAGTTGCGCCTCGGAAATCGGAAAAGTCTTATGGCAGAAATGACCGAGTTACAGTTCAATATTCAAATGGAACGACCAAGTCGGACGTAAAATTTAAAAGCATTGAGCAAGATGTGCTGGACGGAAACTGTGTAATTATCGATAATTAAGCGAATCATGAGAATCTTTTGGGGACTTGTAATTGGAGTAGCTTTGGTTGGTTGCAAAACCAATCAATCAACTACAGAGGGTAAGAATAACTATTCGAACTATCAAGAAGATATTCGAGTAAGTTCTTTGCCACAATATCCCGATTACAAAACTCAAGCGACA
>JAHEBE010000396.1 GCA_024642365.1 Algoriphagus sp. | reverse complement strand
AATTCGGCTTTATGTTTCTTCCTGATAAGCAGAAGGGATTTAATGAAGCCTGGCGGGTTCTAAAGCCCGGAGGCCAATTTATTTTCATAACCTGGGACAAAGCAGAAAGTAATATTACACTTCATATCGCCCAGCAAACTATTTTAAGTTTTTTAAAAAATCCTCCTCCCGCCTACTTCGGGCGAGCATATTCCGCAATGAATAATCCTGTTGAATTAAAAGCATATTCTGAATTGGCAGGATTTGTAAATACAACGGTCGAAAAGGTAAGCTTGAAAGGAACTTGTGAATCAGCAATGTATGCAGCGATTGGATTTGTTGAAGGGAATTCAATTGTCAAAGAAATCCTCAAAGAAGGAGGTCTAGAAATGTTACACGCGATAAAGGAGACCATAACCAAAAGAATTCATGAAGAGGTATGTGGTGACCCAATTCAATCTGAGATTAATGCTTGGCTTGGAGAAGCATTCAAATAAGTAGTTAATAAAGGGTAATTATTTTTATGTTTTTAATCATATAAAATAATTTTTGTAACTAGTTATTATTCAAAGACAAAGCCTTATCTTTTTTCTCTAGCCAACTAGTATTTAGAAGAGTAATTTTTTTTCAAATTTTTCTAAAGCACTATGAAAATAAAACGAATGCGGATTGGGACCTTTTTGGTTTTAATTCTACTGAAAATGTCTTCTCAAGGTTTCGCGCAACAAACTCATATAGATATAGGGTTAAGGAGCCAAAAATCTTTTGGGCTGTATTTAGAGAATGGCCTAGTAGCTCATTTTTCAAATGACAGTATTTTAAACAATCGGCTTCATTTTGGACTAGGGTATGTTAGTAGCAGGTTTGGCTCAGCGATAGGCTCAAATGCCATCAAACAAGATAATTTTCAGCTTTGGTTAGCGTATTATTTTAAAAAGGATCATGCACTTCAGCCATTTTTCAGCTTAGGAACAGGGTATTTTACTGCGGATTATGAGTTAGATGATTTCGATGCTTTGGATCATAATGCACTACTCCTTTCTTTAAATGCAGGTTTACAATATAATTTCCCTAGCCAAGTGAAAATAAACTTAGGGTTGGGATATAATCTTACGGCCGGAGATGGTCAGGATGGTCCAGGGACTTTATATCCAGTTTTTGCTCAGTTCAACTTTTTCTATCCACTCAAATGAAACCAATAAGCCAATTTCTCCGATCTGTTTTTAGTGTGGGTTCTAATAGAAAATCCCCGGCTTTAGACACAAGGTTTAAAATCAAGTTCTTCTTCAGCTTGATCATGAGTTTGTTCGCGCTTCAATCATGCGGTGATCCAGCAGAGATTCCAGATGAGTTGCTGGATGGGAAAGTAATTTTTGATCCATCAGTAATGACTCCTGAAAATTTCTTGACCTCATTAAAAAATCCGAATCCAAGTCCCACTGAAGCAGCAAAACCTGTTTTTATTCTTTGTCATGGCTATAGTGCCACAACTTTTGAATGGCAGGAATTTGTTGATTGGTCTGGTATAACGAATAATTATTACACTTCTCAGGTATTACTTGGCGGCCATGGCAGGACTTATGAAGAGTTTAAGTCTTCGAATTGGAAAGATTGGCAACAGGCAATAATTGATGAATACGAAGGACTATTGGCTGCTGGCTATACCAATCTTCATTTGGTAGGTTCTTCGACTAGTGGAGCTTTGATTTTAGAGTCCATAGCTTCTGGTTATTTTAAAGGTAAAACGGCGCCAAAAAGTATTCTTTTAGTAGACCCCATTGTGCTCCCTTCAGATAAAATCTTGCCTTTAATTGGCTTGTTGGGTCCTTTGATTGGTTACACGGAAGCGGAAAACACAGATGGAGAAAAGAGGTATTGGTATACTTATAGACCTCAAAAAACCCTTCAGGAACTTCAGGAGGTCATCAAAAAAGTGAGGAAAGATCTGCAAGAAGGAATTGTACTCCCAAACCAAAGTAAGTTAATGGTTTATAAATCCACACATGATTCTAGTGCTGATCCCGCGAGTGCTGTTTTGATTTATAAAGGGGTTAGTCCAAGTAATCAAGTAAAAATAGAACTCGTCGACTCGAAGCTTCATGTATTTACTCGACTCAATTTTAGAGAGGAGCAAATAAGTAATGAAGACAAAGCCCTTCAAATAAAAACATTTCAAGAAATGGTGTCCTTAGCATTGTCTAAATAAAACATGATGAATGTGTTTTGTTTACTTTAATCCTTTCTTAAATCACTGAATTTAAGTGACTTTGATAAATACAGAATTTTTCAAGGAAAAATACAATTATTCTTATTTATAAAAGTCTATCTTGGTCTATGCACCTACCTAAAATATTTACCCAAAACTCCTCTAGACTTAGCCACTTTGAGAAGAATTGTTTGAAAGGATTTTTCAGTTTCTTGATCTGCTTTTTTCTCATTGTGCCACGGACTTTCTCTCAAGAAGTCGGAAGTCCAGGCCAAGAGTCATTTCGGAAAAACATGATTCATGGTGGATTAGGTTTCGCAGGGGTGATTGGGACTGCTACTATAAATTATGAGCGGATGATCTCTCAGCATTTTGATAAATTCATCACTGCCACCTACCTAAAAGTAGGTTTTGGCACCTATGGTGGTTGGGGGGGCGAAGGACAATATTCTTTTGGGCAATTTGGGATTCTCACAGGCAAAAAAGCGCACCATGCCGAATTAAGCCTTGGTCCGAATTTCAAAGTGAAAGGAGATGATTTGCCAGCCGTGGCTTTTGGATTGGGTTATCGGCATCAAA
>JAHEBE010000395.1 GCA_024642365.1 Algoriphagus sp. | reverse complement strand
TGCTGGGACTTGGAGTCCTCTTTATTCTTATTCAATTTGTTCCAAATGAACTTCCAGCTATACAAGAAGACAATCCAGGAGATTTGCTTGGTACCGGTTTGGTAGATGGCGAAGTAGCAACCCTTATGAAAACGATTTGCTACAATTGTCACAGCAACACCACCCAGTATCCCTGGTATTCCTATGTTGCGCCTGTTTCCTGGCTAATCGCGAAAGATGTACGAATAGCTCGGGAAGAAGTAAATTTTTCTAATTGGACCAGCTATGATATGATGGAACAATTGGGAATTTTGGATGATATCTATTTGGAAGTGGATGAAAGGCACATGCCATTGCCTATTTACATCACCATGCATCCGGAAGCTGATATAGATGCTGCACAACGCGAGCGAATCATCGTTTGGGCTGAGAACACCATGGATATCATTGCAGAAGAGTTTGATGAAGAAGAGGAGGAAGAAATTCTAGAAGAAGAAGTCGAACAAGAGTAATCACATCACTTTCAGAAAAGGAAAAGGCTTGTTATGAAACAAGCCTTTTTTTTATGGGTCAGGAATCGAATTTTTAACAAGCAAACTCAAAATTCAAATCCGCAAAACTCTTGTTCAATCAAAGAATGGAAAGCATATTGGGTGATTAAATCCTAAACTGAATAATCAATCATTCAAACCTCATGAATTTAACCCATCGAATCAAAGCCTTTAAAGACCTAAGCGTATACGAACTTTATAACTTGCTCAAGTTGCGAAGTGAAGTTTTTGTGGTGGAACAGAATTGCGTGTTTCTTGATCAAGATGATAAAGACCAAAAGTGCCACCATTTGATGTTGTTTTCAGATGATCATTTAGTCGCCTACAGCAGACTTGTCCCTGCGGGAATTTCCTATAAAGAAATGGCAATTGGAAGGGTGATCACCGCATCATCTGCCAGGGGAATAGGCTTGGGAAGGGTAATCATGGAATTATCTATTCAGTATTGTCGGGAACTGTTTGGCGCTGGACCTATCCGATTAGGTGCACAAACTTATGCTTTGGGTTTTTACACCTCACTAGGATTTGTTGCCGAAGGAGAAGTGTATGATGAGGATGGAATTGAGCATATCGAAATGGTAAGGAAAGGGGAGTAGTTGATTATTTTCAACGCTTTTCCTTTCCAACCACCAATCGCTTAGCTGCCTGAAATATCTTCAAATAATAGTTTTTTGCATAGTACCAGTAAAAATTTTCATAATACTTATTTGCTAGCAAATCGGGTTTGTCTTTTAAAAGAGCCCGCGTATTTTTTAATATTATTAAGTTCCGGTTAACTTGACTCCGACTACAAACATGAACAAAAAGTGCTTTAGTATGATCATGCGTTCCATATAAGCAATTCATGGTTTCGGGGTCATGAATTAGAACTTGATCTCCATACTTTGGAACTATGTATTCAATCACCAGTTTTTGCTCATAAGGAAAATCGCAATTTTCCCGCAAACCATAGATTTCATCCTCCCAATGGAGCGCATTTCTATGAACTAGTTTCACCCCAGTATTTACAGGATATCCCCAAGGTTTTTCATTAAATACATGATAAAGAATGGTTGGATCGCTTAGGTTAAAAAATTCTTCAATCCGCTTATCCATCGCTTGGATATAAATATCAGTATCCAGCCAAATATACCATTCAGCATCTGGGAACATTTCTCCTGCCTTTTTCAATAACAAACATCTTCTAAAATGTAGCTCTGGAATCAGATGAGGAACCGGCGTTTCGGAGTCATAATAGAGATCATATTTGTGGATAGCAGCATACTCTTGTAATACATTCCGAGTTAGCTCTGCAAATAATACTCCACTAGGATAATGTCCTGAAACAATGCAAATCTTCTTTTCATCAATCATTTTAAACTTTCTCAAATTAGAGTCCGCAAACTTACAATTACTTTAAAAGAGGCACACACTTATCAGCATCTTTTTATAGAAATTTGAGTGAAAAGCAAATCCACACATAATTTTTAAACAATAAAATCTTTCTTTCCAGCACCAGTTTTTCCTAGTTTAATTCTCCCAGGTTGGGTTTATAATTTCTTCTTCCACTTGATTTTTTGTATATTCTTCCAGAACCAATATTCTTTAAACCCATATTAATCAAGCCATGGATAAATTAGAAAAACTCGATTTGATGGATAAAATCCTCCGAGAACTGGAGGATTTGAGACATAGCCAAACCTCGGTCATGAAAAAAATATCCAAAATAGAAGCGGATAATATTAACCTAGGAGTTGAAATCCTTGAACAGAAATTGGTGGATATTTTTGTTGCTGTAGATACCAATCTCAATTTGGTCAGTTCCTTGGAGGAAGAATTCCAAGCCTACCGAGACAATTTTTATTCTACCAATAATCTAGCTGCCCAGCAGGAGGAAAAGAACTGATTAGCAAGCATGTCCAAGGGATCTCTTCTCAAATAATAGCTTTATTGAGATGGGCCTACCAAATAAATGGAATCAAAATCTTCCGATGAGAGGGATAATCTGGGAACTTCTTTAAATACCAACGATGGTGTGCCCAAGCTCGGGGCAGAAGGTTAGCAACTGACCAAATAAAAAATGACAATGTTGCCAAGTTCCAGCTGAGCAAGGCAAATCCTGCCCACTCAATTAATTCCCCGGTAAAGTTTGGACAAGTCACTCGTTCAAAAAGTCCTCCTCTCGGGATTTTATACCCTGCCTCTCCGGGTTTGCGCAAGTGAATTAAGGTGTAGTCTGATCGGATATTTAAAATCATCC
>JAHEBE010000089.1:3606-10234 GCA_024642365.1 Algoriphagus sp. | reverse complement strand
ATTCCATAAGGAGTTTGCTGGGAAGTACCACCTCCGCCACCTCCACCGCCGGATCCTGGTTTTTTGCCTGAAGGAGGAGCTAAGGCAATAATACGATCTGGCTCGATTAGTTTCACATTAGGATCTTTAGAAAGAGTTTGGAATTCATCTTCAGATAGTTCCACTGCAAATCCCTCGATTGCACTTCCATAGACAAATGAAAGTTTATCTTCTGTAATTCGATTATTCGCCAAAATAGTGATGACCGACTTTCTCATCGATGCCTGTACTGCATCGTAATTCATGTCTCTCCGAGCATTTAGCCCGGTTGGATTGAGCGTGACGATGAATTTGCCAGGGATAATGTCTCCATTTTGATACTTGAAAAACTCCACAGTATCCTGGGAGATCTTCACCTCATCCTGTGGTTGACAGGCAAATAGGATGGATCCTAAAAGTAGTCCTGCGACTAATGAAGGTCTTTTCCAAATTTGATTTTGACTCATGTTTTTTTTGAATTAAAATTGGTTGAAAACTGATTTAAGCGGTTAAATACACCACTTTGAATTCAGAATTACCAAATATTTATTCAATTGTCCAAGAGAAATCAAAATTTTTAGAAGCAAGAAATATTAGGCGACTACTTTCGTATCGGCGATTCGATCATCTGCCCAGCTCTATTTTTTTGATCCAAAGAGCTTGCTAAATCGAAGCGTTCTGATTTTAGGATTCTTCCAGATGGGCCAGTTCCAGTAATCTGAGCGATTGCTTTTCGAAGCAAATGCTCCTTGACATCACCAAGTGGAAGAAGTAATTCAGCAGATTCGAGGGCTTCCACATTTGCTTTGAATCCGGTGGTATAATCAGATTGATCCAGGCTATTGAAACTCTGCGTCACAATAGGTAGAATACCATATTTATTTTCCGGATTGGCTTCATCTTGAAAAGGAATGGAACCCACATTTTTTCCCGTGGTGGTATTCCCAATCAGGAAAACATCCATGTAAGGCTTAAGCCCATTAATGATCAATTCGGAGGCAGAGGCAGTTCGATTGGAAGTCAAAATATACACTCTGTTTCCAGCAAGAATATTTCCCAAATTTTGATTTTTCGCTAGAAAATTAGTCTTTACATCGCTTAGCTCAGGGATTTCCTTCATCAGGAATGAGTTGTATTTAGTTTTTGAAAAGATATCAGTGCTTTTCACCCCAGGCCCAATCAAACTGGCCAAATTGACTGCTGAGGACACAAAACCACCACCATTATACCTAAAGTCGATGATCAAATGCTTGATCCCAGCTGCTTTGAATTTTGAGAAGACAGCATCGGTTTGGTCATTAAATGATCTGCTTCCATCCCCTGCATCAGGCGAGAAAAAATGATACACGAAATACCCTATTTTCTCATTGTTGATAGTATAAATCGTGTCTAAGAAGTTTGGATTCTCAGATAGTTGGATCGGTGTTAGGCTAATTGATGGCTTGGAAAGGTACTGGTTAGCTTCGGTAGAGTACCGGCTGTAGGAAATCGAATGAGGTGAACCTGTCAAGCCTAAAACCTCCCGAAAATTGTTGACTGTAAAAGCGATATTATTGATCTCGGTAATTCGATCTCCACGCTTCAAATCAACTGCTGAAGCTGGACTATTTTTTTTGATATAACTTACCTCTGCAAAAACTTTGTCGCTAGTGGCGCTTTCCCGATAAAGAATAAACTCATAGCCTGCATCAAGAGAAATTCCATTCAGGGAGTTTATCAACTCCTGATAATCAGGGTAGATCACTGAAAATCGATCGGTGGGTCTATAAAGAAGTGCTTCAAAATAATCTTCCGGGGAAGCATCTTCACTTATCGGAGTTCCTAAATTTCCCAGCCAATAATAAGCTTCATCCATGATGTCCAGTATCCATCGATTTGCTGCGGCGTTGGATGTTGGGTCTACCATAGGTAATTCCTCTTCCTTATTACAAGAAAAAAGCAAACCAGTAACTAGAACTCCTAAAAACAGTTTTGATAAGGGCGTCTTCATAAGCATGATTGTTGAAAATAGAAAACGGAGAAATGATAATCATGTTTGATTTTTAGTCAAACATTGGGCTGATTAGAAGGAAGAACCGAAGGAAACGTCGTGTGTTTTACTATCGAGCAGTTCTCCATTCTCACATTTTAATACGCGGTATGGGTATTTCCGAAGTAAATCATGATTGTGAGTAGCCATCAAGATGGCTGTCCCTTTTTTATTAATTTCTTGGAAAAGTTTGAAAATCCCATCTGAAACATCTGGGTCAAGGTTTCCTGTGGGCTCATCTGCAAGTAATATCGAAGGTTCATTGAGCAATGCGCGTGCTATCACCACCCTCTGCTGTTCTCCACCTGAAAGTTGATGGGGCATTTTTTCTAAGGCATTGGTCAAACCAACAAGCATGAGTACTTCTGCCATTCGTGATTTGATTTTTACTTTGTCGGTCCATCCTGTAGCTTTCATGACAAAAGCCAAATTTTCCGCAACAGTTCGGTCATTGAATAATTGGAAGTCCTGAAAAATGATTCCGATTTTTCTTCTGAGAAAGGGAATCTCTTTTGACTTAATGGTGCCGAGATTAAATCCTGCGACCTCCACCATTCCGGTTTTCAATTCTAAATCTGCATAGAGGGTTTTAAGCAAAGAGCTTTTTCCGCTTCCAGTTCTACCGATCAGGAAAACAAACTCATGTTGCTCTACCGAAAAGTTGACATTATTTAATACTGGGGTCAAGCCTTGGAAAATAGTGGCTTGATGAACCTGGAGTACAGGTTGAGTTGAGAAGTCCATGAAATTAAAGCTCTAATTTTTGCAATTTGCCGAAAGAAAGACTTTCGATTAACGCTTCCAATTCTTTTTCCTTGCCTTCCAAGCCAAATTTCTCCATGTTTTTCAAAGGCCGATCAGCACGAAAATAGGCTATCAAGACAAAGTTTTCGTCCCTGATTTGAATGTAATCAGGGATTTTTGCTTTGCCTTTTACTTTAATGATATACATGGTCTAACCTGGAGGATATTAAATTGGTCTGATAAAAAACTTATTTGCCTGCTGCTTTGGCGTGATCTGCCAAAAATGTGGCTAGTCCAGAGTCTGTCAACGGATGTTTCAATAAGCCTGTAATCACTTTCAGAGGACAAGTCACCACGTCAGCTCCCACCTCTGCACATTTTAGCAAATGCATGGAATGACGAACGGATGCTGCCAATACTTCAGTTTCAAAATCGTAATTCTGATAGATGTGAACGATCTGAGCGATCAATTCCATTCCATCATATGAGATATCGTCTAATCGACCAATGAATGGTGAAACATAAGATGCACCTGCCTTTGCTGCCAACAATGCTTGACCCGCAGAGAAAATCAGAGTGCAATTAGTTCGGATGCCTTCGCTATGAAAATATTTTAGTGCTTTCACACCGTCTTTGATCATTGGGATCTTGACCACAATTTTGTCGTCAATTTTAGCTAGCGCCGTCCCTTCTTTTACCATTCCGGCAAAATCAGTTGCAATAACTTCGGCACTTACTTTATCATCTACAATATTACAGATGGCCTTATAATGTGCCAGTACATTTGCATCACCACTGATGCCTTCTTTGGCCATCAAGGATGGATTGGTCGTCACTCCGTCTAAAACACCCAAATCATAGGCTTCACGGATTTCATCAAGATTAGCAGTATCAATAAAGAATTTCATAATATTTTAAATTTTAATTCTTGGAATTTAAACAGTGATTTTCACAAACCGAGAAAAGAACAGGTGAAAATAACCTGATTTGAATGGTTTCTTAGGCTTGAACTTCTGAAAACAAAGTTAGAAGATTAATCAGGAATCGAAACTGAGAATCGCGCCTTGAGAAAAAATAAGGCAAAAAAAGAAGCGGCATCGCACCGCTACAACCGCCTACCCTTGCTTCCTTCCGGACCTGGGGGATTCAGCAGGAGCTGGTCGTGCCGCTAGGCCACAAAGGTAAATCAAAATTTATTGAATCCAATCTCAAGATCTGGATTTTAAGAAGATCCTAGTCTGCAGCCTGATTATCAGCTTGTATATTTTTTGACTTGATTACTTCTTAAATAAGAATCCTCGGTGCTTTCATTCACTTTACTTTCGCATGATGCATCTGAAACTCCAACACATTACAATGTATGAACTCGTCTTCTGCTAGGTCTTCAAATATCTCTTCATCAAATTCCATCACAGTTTTTTCAATTTTCCCATCAGGGTGGACGATTAGCTCTATACCTGTAAAATCCATTGGATTGACCTGAACTAATACCTGATAATCGTCAAAGACTCGTTTGAAATACTGTGGAAATTCTTTAGCCATAACTTTTTTATTCCTTCAAAGGTGAAAAAATAAGATTAGAAATTTGAATTTACTGAAGTATATACCCAGACCAGTTCTTGGGCTGGTTTTTGAGTTTCCCGGATCCGATCAAAAACAAAAAATGCTTGCGTTATGAAATCTTGATCGTTAATAGTAGGAGTTGATTTTATCTTTTGATTTTCCACTATAAAAAGTGGCCCATAGGGTCCAATAATTTCATAGCCATTGCTATTTCTGTCCATCTTCAATTTTAAAGTTTCTCCACTTACAAATTCCATTCGAGCACTTCCCCAAAACCAGCTTCCTTTTCCTCGTGCGATCTGGAGTTTCGTGTCTTCATCATTAATCCTGATATGCTTGATTTTTTGTTGGTTTCGATTGAAATAAAAACGCAACTCGCGGCCTTCAAATTTAAATTCTGCAAATCTGAATCCTGGGTCAAGGTCTAGTTGAGATTCTTTGCCATCCTCTGAAATAAATTTGACCTCATTGAGGTTAGTTTTCCAACTTGAGCTGTTTTGGCTAAATCCATATATGGAAATGGAAAAAAGAAAAATCGAAAGTAGGGCAGATTTTTTCATGTCTTTAGGAAGCAAAGTTTGGTATAGAAACGATTGATTAGAATTTTGGGTTTCTAGATTTACTTTCTCTGGCTATAGAAAGAATAATTGCAAGTTTTTTTAGAAAAAAAGTAAAAGATGCTTTGCGGTTTGTGATCCCTTTCTAAATTTGTCATTGACTTATGAAGACAATAGCAAACAATTTTTGGTGGTGGCATTCTTTTACTTTCCAGTGGAAAGCTCAGAAAGCCCTTGTCTAAAAATTGTGCAATACCATAAATAGAGGCTTACTGGATTTCCGGTAAGCCTTTTTTCATGAATAATAATTAAAAACCATTCCAGTGAAATTTCCAATTTTAACGACCCATCGAAAACGACTGGCAGATATCATCACTCCAGTTAGTATCTATTTGCAGATCCGAGATCGGTTTTCAAATCCAATCCTCCTTGAATCTTCGGATTATCATGGGCATGAGAACAGCTTTTCTTATATCTGCTTTAATCCACTGGCGACTTTTTCATTCAATGCTGGGAAAGTGACAGAATCCTTGCCTTTTGGAGAAAGTTTGAGCTATGAAGTAACGAGCGAAAACTCACTGATGGATTCCCTACGGACCTTTGGGAGAAAATTTGATGTTGCCCCTGATGAATTGAAATTCAGCTCAAATGGATTGTTTGGATATATTCAATATGATACAGTAGCCTATTTTGAGGATATCACGCTAAAAAACACCAAACCAAGCGAGGTCCCAATGATGCAGTATTCAGTCTACCAAAATATCATCGTGGTGGATCATTATAAGAATGAGCTTAATATCCTAGAGCATAGAGTCGCTGGAGCCGAGAATACAGAATTGATTGATGAGATCGAGATGCTACTCAATAGTAAGAATATTCCGGCCTATAGTTTCAAAAAGGTAGGGGAGGAAATTTCCAATTATACAGATGAGGAGTTTTTGAAAATTCTTAACCAAGGTCGCGAACATTGTTTTCGAGGAGATGTATTTCAAATTGTGCTTTCAAGAAGATTTACGACTCAATTTAAAGGTGACGAATTCAATGTTTATCGAGCGCTCCGATCAGTAAATCCGTCGCCATACCTTTTCTATTTCGATTATGGTTCTTTTAAGGTTTTTGGAAGTTCGCCCGAGGCTCAAATTGTGGTCAAAGGGGCAAAAGCCACCATATATCCGATTGCGGGTACATTTAGACGAACTGGAAATGACCAGGAAGATGCAGAGCTTGCTAGGCAGCTTTATGATGATCCAAAGGAGAATTCAGAGCATGTCATGTTGGTGGACCTTGCGAGAAATGACTTGTCAAGAACATCAGTCGAAGTTAACGTCGAGGTTTTTAAAGAAATTCAATACTACTCTCACGTCATCCATCTTGTATCAAAAGTGACTGGAAAATTACCAGAAGGAGCCAATCCACTTCAACTCGTTGCCGATACATTTCCAGCAGGTACACTTTCTGGAGCGCCAAAATATAAAGCAATGCAATTGATCGATAAGTTGGAAAATATCAGCAGACAATTTTATGGAGGAGCAATAGGCTTTTTGGGGTTCAACGGTGACTTCAACCATGCGATTCTGATTCGATCATTCGTTTCTGAAAACAATACACTACGGTTTCAAGCGGGAGCAGGGGTAGTGGCAAAGTCAACTATTCCTACAGAACTGCAGGAAGTCACGAATAAGTTGGAAGCATTGCGAGTCGCGCTGAGAGCGGCAGA
>JAHEBE010000089.1:0-3506 GCA_024642365.1 Algoriphagus sp. | reverse complement strand
TTTACCTACAACTTGGTTTACATCATACGCCAATTGGGTTATGGGTCGAATATGGATGTCTTTCGAAATGATAAAATCAGTCTAGATGAGGTAGATGCCTACGACAAAATATTACTATCGCCAGGCCCAGGAATCCCCGAGGAGGCAGGAATAATGCCAGCACTTTTAAAGCGCTACTCACCGACCAAATCCATCTTCGGAGTTTGTTTAGGGCATCAAGCAATTGGTGAGGCTTTCGGAGGGGATCTGACGAATCTTTCGGAAGTATTGCATGGGGTAGCTTCGGAGGTTAGCGTGTCAAATGATTTGCTTTTTGAGGGCATTCCAGATACATTTAAAATTGGCAGATATCACTCTTGGGTGATCAATGAGCGTACTTTATCCAATGATTTGGAAGTCATTGGAAGGACCCCAGATCAACAAATAATGGCCGTCAGACATAAAACGTTTGATGTCCGAGGGGTGCAATTTCATCCAGAAAGCATCCTCACAGAAAACGGAGTTGCCATCATGAAAAACTGGTTGACCACCAAGTAAAAACAATCACCTAAAGCTTATGAAAGAAATATTAAATCAACTGATCGAGCATCGAACGCTCTCTCAAGATAAGGCCAAGGAGGTTTTGAAAAATATTGCTATCGGTTCTTATAACCCTAGCCAGATTGCAGCATTTATGACAGTTTACTTGATGCGAAGTATTACTGTTGATGAACTCCGCGGTTTTCGAGAAGCAATGCTGGAATTGTGTGTGCCTGTAGAAATCGAGGCCTACGATGCAATGGATCTTTGTGGAACAGGTGGAGATGGAAAGGACACCTTCAACATTTCCACTTTATCTTCATTTGTCGTTGCCGCTTCTGGACAAAATGTGGCCAAGCATGGCAATACTGGAGTATCTTCTATTTGTGGCTCCTCTAATCTATTGGCCTATTTTGGATACCAGTTCACAAATGATATGGATGAAATCAAGCGAGGTTTGGATCAGGTTGGTATTTGCTTCCTCCATGCGCCATTATTTCACCCAGCGATGAAAAACGTAGCTCCAATTCGGAAAGAACTTGGTGTAAAAACATTCTTCAATATGCTTGGGCCAATGGTAAACCCCAGCTTTCCGAAAAAACAACTGGTTGGAGTGTTTAGCTTAGAACTTGCGCGGCTTTACGGCTATCTCTATCAGGAAATGGAAGGAAGATTTTCCATTCTTCATGCACTGGATGGCTATGACGAGATTTCTCTAACCGGACCCTTCAAAATGATCTCTAATTCTGGAGAACGATTGATCGCTCCAGAATCAATCGGCCTGGAAAAACTAGATGCAAAAAGCATAGCAGGTGGAGAAACAGTGGAAGAATCCGCCAAAATTTTTGAAAGCATTCTTAAAGGGAAAGGCTCGAAAAGTCAAAATGCTGTAGTAATTGCAAATTCTGCGGCAGCGCTTGTAACTGCCCGCCCTAATCTTGGATTCCCAGAGGCAATTTCAATTGCTGAAGAATCCCTGCTTTCTGGAAAAGCCTTAAAAGTTTTCAACGGCTTGGTCAATCCAAAAACCTCCATTTCATTCGCTTAAAATTTGAATATGAATATTTTAGATCAAATCATCGCAGACAAACACCTTGAAGTAGCAGATCGCAAAAGCTTGGTTCCTGTGAAATTATTGGAAAAGAGCATCTTCTTCGACAGCAAAGTGGTGTCAATGAAAAAGTATGTCACAAATCCGGAGAAAACTGGGATAATAGCTGAATTCAAGCGGAAATCCCCATCCAAAGGCGTGATAAATTCAGGCTCAAAAGTAGAAACCGTCAGTATTGGCTACATGCAAGCTGGCGCCTCGGCTTTATCTATTTTGACAGATTCGAAGTATTTCGGTGGAAGCACTGAGGATTTGAAGGCTGCCCGTCATTTCAACTTTTGCCCGATAATCCGAAAAGACTTTGTAGTGGATGAGTACCAGATCGTGGAGGCAAAATCAATTGGTGCCGATTGCATTTTATTGATCGCAGCAGCTTTAGAGCCTGAAAAATTAAAGTCACTTGCTTATTTCGCTAAAAGCCTTGGCTTAGAAGTCTTAATGGAAGTTCACGATGGTGATGAATTGGACCGAAGCCTGTGTGATGGATTGGATTTAGTCGGCATCAACAATCGAAACCTAAAGACATTTGAAGTAGCAGTTCAAACTTCTCTTGATTTAGTGGATCGAATTCCTGCTGATTTTGTAAAAATATCCGAAAGCGGAATTTCTGACCCAAAAACTTTGGTGACTTTGAAATCGGCAGGTTTTAATGGATTTCTAATTGGCGAAACTTTCATGAAATCTTCTAGACCTGAGCAAGCGGCTTACAATTTTATCAAAGAGTATAAAAAACTAGCAGCAGCGGAAATAGGAAGTTGAGAATAATGGAGATCAAGGTCTGTGGAATGCGTGAACTGGCAAACAGTCAAAAGCTGATCCGGGAAATTCAACCTGATTGGATGGGCCTGATTTTCTATTCGAAATCTCCGCGCTTTGTTTCCGATGAGTCAGCGAATGATTTTGTTGGATTACCGATTTCTAAAGTAGGAGTCTTCGTGAATCAATCAGAAGAGGAAATATTAATAAAGGTTTCCATGTTTGATCTGAAAGCAATCCAGCTTCATGGTCAGGAATCCGTGGAGTTTGTGAAGCAACTTTCGAGCAAAACTGCCGCAGAAATATGGAAAGTTGTTTCAGTGAAAGATTCGATTGATTGGGATTCGCTTCGAGATTATTTGCCTTTTATTAGCAAGTTTCTGTTTGATACAGCTTCGCCAAACCATGGCGGTACGGGTCAAAAATTTAACTGGCAGATTCTGGAAACTTATCCGTTTGACAAAGGCTTTCTATTAAGTGGTGGGATTGATGAAGAAAGCTGGGAAGAGATTTTAGCTTTCGCTACAAACAACTCACAAATGCAAGGAGTAGATTTGAATTCAAAATTTGAAGATACACCTGCGATAAAAAACATTGAAAAATTGAAGAAATTTATAGCACACCTACCGAGAAGTTGATCGGGTAAAACGTGAAGAATATGATTCGAGTGGACGAAAAGGGCTTTTATGGAAAATTTGGAGGAGCTTATATCCCTGAGATGCTGCACCCAAACATTGAAGAGCTGCGAGAAAATTACGAGGCGATTGTCGCCACCAAAGAATTTCAGGACGAGTTTCAAAGCTTGCTACGCGATTTTGTGGGCCGACCCACGCCACTGTATTTTGCGAAGCGGATGTCAGAAAAGTATGGTGCAAAAATCTACTTCAAGCGAGAAGATCTTTGTCATACCGGTGCGCACAAAGTCAACAATACTATTGGTCAAATCATTTTGGCTAAAAAGCTCGGGAAAAAGCGGATCATTGCTGAGACTGGAGCGGGTCAACATGGTGTGGCGACAGCTACAGTTTGTGCCCTGATGGGGATGGATTGTACTGTTTATATGGGGGAACTTGATATTCAGCGACAGCGGCCGAATGTGGAGCGGATGCGAATTCTTGGG
>JAHEBE010000088.1:8377-10252 GCA_024642365.1 Algoriphagus sp. | reverse complement strand
GTTCCATACTTGTCAATGTAATATTGAACAGGTTTTCGCAGCCTTATCATTGCTATTCCGCACTCGTGTTTGATAGCGTCACTCATGGAGTCAGGAGTATGTTATATTTGGTGAGTCAAAGTTAAGTGATTTTAAAAGAAAATTTGGCCAAAAAAAGTTCTAATCCCGATCTGTTTCCTAAAACTCTTTTGAAATCAAGCGCTTTCTAATTGCCTAAAACTTCAGTAACGTATACCCTTGCGGGACATAAGTAGTAATTGTAGTCATAGCAGAATGAGCGATTTTTACACCTGGCCATAGGTCTTTTTTATCGAGATTACGCGCAACCATCGACTGACCACAAACAAAAATTTCAGCTCCTGCTTCAATGAGCGCATCATAGACTTTCAAATTCGGATTAGACACTTTATTCCGCTCTTGATATTCCTCCTCAGTCAATAGCGTGAAAATCGCTCCTCCATGGACTACCACTTTCACATGAAGTCGGTCTTTGGGCACGCCTGCTAATCCGTGTAGATTCATCAATCGGGCGATGTTATCCACCCATCGACTTATTTCGGCTGGACTGTCCGCGCCTGTGGATAGGTCAACGATGATTTTATATTCCAAAGAAGGGTCCGGTCGCTCTACGGCATCTTTGATTTCATAGATTCCACCATAGCCTTTGACAATGGGGAATTGTGCTGTTTGTGCTAAACTGAGACTAGCAGTGAATAGAAAGATGAGAAAAAGTCCAAGGTTGGCGGGTAGTTTCATAGGTAGTTATTTTGGTTGAAAAAGTAGGGAAAAACTTCCGATCCAAACAGCCATTAATAAAAAAAGCTCTGAAAAATCAGAGCTTTTGTGCGCACGAGAAGATTCGAACTTCCACACTACTTAAAGCACCAGCCCCTCAAGCTGGCGTGTCTACCAGTTTCACCACGTGCGCGGTTATTGGTCTGCAAAAGTATCATTCGAGGAGAAAGGATGCAAACCAGTTCCAAACCTTTTCGGAATATTTTTAGGAATACACCTTCTTTTCTGCCGAAAGCAAGGTATTGTAAAGCAAAGAAGCAATCGTCATCGGCCCTACTCCACCAGGAACCGGCGTAATCGCAGATACTTTTGCAGCGACTTCGTCAAACTTCACATCACCGATCAATCTAAACCCTGATTTCTTGCTTTCATCCTCAATTCTGTGAATTCCCACATCAATCACGACTGCACCTGGCTTGACCATGTCTGCTGTGACAAATTCTGGCTTACCCAAAGCAACAATCAAAATATCAGCTGATCGGGCTATTTCTTCGAGATTTTTGGTTCGGCTATGTGTCAAAGTTACTGTAGCATTTCCAGGGTAGCCATTTCTAGCCATTAGAATACTCATGGGACTACCCACGATATGGCTTCTTCCGATCACTACGCAATGCTTTCCAGATGTCTCGATCTGATATCTTTTCAATAGTTCAACAATTCCATAAGGTGTCGCTGCCACGTAAGCCGGCCAATTCAAGGCCATTCGGCCGACATTTGCCGGCGTAAAACCGTCGACGTCTTTTTCAGGCTTAATCTTATCTGTTACTTTTTCAACAGAAATATGCTTAGGCAATGGCAATTGAACAATAAGCCCGTCGATTTCAGGATTTTCATTAATCTCCTCCACTACCTTTAAAAGCTCGGCTTCAGAAACTGTCTCCTCCAACCGGACAAGTGTAGATTCAAACCCACATTCCCCACAAGCCTTCACTTTTGCATTTACATAAGTTTGACTTGCTCCATCACTCCCAACAAGGATTGCGGCCAAATGAGGAATTTTTCCTCCCTCAGATTTGATTTCAGCTACGCGTGCTGCTATTTCAGATTTGATTTCTGAGGATGTTTTTTTTCCGTCGATTA
>JAHEBE010000088.1:0-8277 GCA_024642365.1 Algoriphagus sp. | reverse complement strand
ACGTTTCCTACTTGACGCATTCGCTTCTTACCCTTTTTCTGCTTTTCGAGAAGCTTCCGCTTACGGGAAATATCACCTCCATAACATTTCGCAAGGACGTTTTTACGCATTGCTTTTACTGTCTCTCGAGCAATAATTTTCTGGCCAATTGCTGCTTGGATTGCAATCTCAAACATTTGTCTTGGGACTAATTCTTTTAATTTCTCACAAAGTCTACGTCCCCAGTCATACGCTTTATCCCGATGGACAACAGCTGACAAGGCATCTACCGGCTCGCCATTCAACATCACGTCCAATCGAACCATATGAGACACTTGATAACCAATCAATTCGTAATCCAAGGAGGCATAACCCCTTGAAATGGTTTTCAGTTTATCAAAAAAGTCAAATACAATCTCCGCCAATGGCATGTCAAAAGTCAACTCTACTCGCTCTGAAGTTAGATAAACCTGATTTTTGATTTGACCTCGCTTATCCATACAAAGCGTAATCACTGCTCCCACGTATTCTGCGGCGGTAATGATTGAGGCTTTTACATAAGGCTCTTCGATATGCTTCATCCGTGTAGGGTCCGGCATATCCGATGGCGCATTGATCAACTGAACAGTATCGTTGGTCATCAATGCTTTGAATTGAACAGATGGAACGGTCGTGATCACCGTCATGTCAAACTCCCGCTCCAATCGTTCTTGAATGATTTCCATGTGCAACATCCCCAAGAATCCGCAACGGAATCCAAAGCCTAAGGCCATGGAAGTTTCAGGTTCCCAAACGAGTGAAGCATCATTTAACTGGAGTTTTTCCATTGAAGCACGAAGCTCCTCATAATCTGTAGTCTCTACTGGGTAGATTCCCGCAAAAACCATTGGTTTCACGTTTTCAAAACCTTGAATTGCAGCCTCGCAAGGTCGCTTCACGTGAGTGATTGTATCTCCAACTTTAATTTCTTTGGCAACTTTGACTCCTGATATAAGATACCCAACATTGCCAGCATACATGGTCTGCTGAGGAATTTGGTTTAAACCAAGAATTCCAATTTCATCCGCCTCATATTCACGACCAGTATTGACAAATTTGATTTTGTCTCCTTTGCTTAGCGAACCATTAAAAATCCGGAAAATCACCTCGACCCCACGGAATGAATTGTAAACAGAATCAAAAATCATGGCTTGAAGTGGAGCTTCAGGATCTCCTTTCGGTGAAGGAATCCGAGTCACAACAGCTTTAAGGATATCGTCAATTCCTAATCCGGCCTTACCTGAAGCCAAGATTATATCTTCCCTGTCGCAACCGATCAAATCAATCACCTCATCAGCCACTGATTCAGGATCTGCTCCAGGTAGATCTATTTTATTAAGTACAGGGATGATTTCTAAATCGTGACCTAATGCCAAATAGAGATTGGAAATAGTCTGTGCTTCTACTCCTTGGGAGGCATCTACAATCAGCAATGCTCCTTCACAGGCAGCGATGGATCGTGATACTTCATAGGAAAAATCCACGTGACCAGGAGTATCGATCAAGTTTAGCGTGTACTCCTCTCCTTCGTAGGTGTATTTCATTTGAATCGCGTGAGACTTGATCGTAATGCCTCGCTCTCGCTCCAAATCCATGTTATCCAACAACTGATTTTGCATGTCTCGATCCGCTACGGTATCTGTAAACTGCAATAATCTATCCGCCAATGTACTCTTCCCATGGTCAATATGGGCGATAATACAGAAATTCCTAATGTTTTTCATATGCTCTTCGGGCGCAAAAATAGTAAATAACGAGGAGATTAGAGAATGATCATGATTCAATGTTCAAATTCAGTTTTCGACATGCAGTACATCTAAGTCATGCCAATCGTCAAGGAACGTCATTGCGAGGAAGGCACGACCGAAGCAATCTCTTAACATCGAAAGATTGCTTCGTCGTTTGTTCCTCACTTCTCTCAATGACATAGTATTCCTTAGATTTGTTTTCTCAAAATTCAGAATCATGCAGTCAGTAGCCGAAAACAAGAAATCAAATAATATCGCTGAATACATAATCTACATGTATCAGATGGAAGATTTGATTCGATCTTATCAGGGTGATCGGGCCGAAATCGACCGTTACGTAGTTTCAAAATATCCGGTCTCTGATGATGAAAAAATTGAAATTTCCAGTTGGTTTGCAGACTTGGTGAATGAAATGAAATCCCAGGAAATTCTAAAAAAAGGCCACCTTCTAGAATTAAATCAGCTAGTCACTGAATTGGCTAGCATCCATTGGAATTTACTTAAAAGCGACGGCACATATTTCGAAACCTATTCCAAAGCCAAACCTTTTATTTTGGAAGCAATTGTTCAAGCTGATGGAGAAGATCTTGGTAATGAAATTCAGATTTGTCTTAATGGAATATATGGACTCTTACTCTGCCGGCTTTTAGGCAAAAAAGTTAGTGATGAGCAGTTAGAAGCTTCGGCTGCATTTGGGGAGGTTTTAAGCTTATTGAGTAATCACTATTCCTTGCCAAGAGAAAATCAGTAAGGTTATCCCAAAAACTCCCACACACTCCGATATCCCCCTTTTTCCTCCACATAGCCTAAAAGCGAATCAAAAAAAGGATGAATAGCCAATGTGCTACTATCGCCGATTAAAACGAGTTTACGCTTGGCTCGAGTAAGCGCGACATTCATTCGCCGCTCTTCAGATAAAAACCCGATTTCGCCTCGATCATTAGATCGCGTCAATGAAATCAGCATCAAATCTCGCTCTTGGCCTTGAAAACCATCTACCGTATCAATAGTGATCGATTCCGAAATGGATTTCAAATTTGGGAAATCAAAGGAATCATAAATCAGACTTCTGATCAATCGGACCTGAGCGCCATAAGGTGCAATCAAACCAATCGTCCATCCCTCGACTTTGAATTTGGACATTCCGATTGTTTGAATCAATCGATTCAAATGCTCACAAGCGAATTTGGCCTCTTCGGGATTGAAAGTGCTTAGGCTCTCTGCTTCTACTTGGTCTGTGTAGCCTGAACCTGCCGTGTCAATCCATTCCATTGAAGCTTCCTCCTCAAGAAGATGAGATTTTGTAATTTCCGCTGCCTTCAACTTTCCCTGATAGAACCATTCATTGGAAAATCCCATAATCACTTCTGGCATTCGATATTGTAAATCCAGCAATTGGGCAGCTTGCGGATTTCTAAGAATTACTTTTTCAAAAAGTGTTTGTGCCAAACCGGCTTTCCCTGCTTGAAAAGATTTAATGGTCGGCGGCAGCTGAAAATGATCCCCTGCGAACACCACCTTTTTGGCTTTCAAAATCGGAATCCAAGTTGCGGCCTCCAGACCCTGAGCAGCCTCATCAATAAACACCACATCAAAAGTCATCCCTTTCAAATGATAGGAAGACGCACCAACCAAAGTCGTTGCAAATACTTGGGTTCGTTGAAAAATATCATACTGAATATATTCTTCCAGTGATTTTGCTGCCCCCCGGATTCTTGACACTTCGGCATAGAGTAATTTTCTTTGGGCACGCTCCTCAGGCCCAAAATTGCGCTTGTATTGCTTCGCTAAGTTGAGGTATTGATTGGTTTCCTTTCGGAGTTTTTTGAGATCTCGATAGCTATCATGAAAAGCAGTTTTGGCATCTAAGGTCTGATTTAAGATCTTTTCCTCGACGCGAGCTGGATGTCCGAGACGAAGTGTCTCTATTCCCCGATCACTGAGCTTTTCTACCAAAAGATCAACTGCCGCATTGCTTGGCGCACAGACTAAAATCGATTGATTGGAAATCACTGCATCCTGTATCGCTTCAATCAGAGTTGTTGTTTTTCCTGTACCTGGCGGGCCATGTACGACTGCTACATCCTTGGCTTGAGATATTAATTCACAAGCTAGATTTTGAGAATCATTCAAGTTTTTAGCCTGAGTTACCCTCTTTTCAGTGAAAATAGGTTTAGATTCTCCAAGTAAGCAATGACTGATTTCTTTAAGGCGTGGAAGATCAGCAGCAATCACTTTTTTCAAAGCGAACTCCATTTCCCGATAGCTCGCCTCGTCAAAAAGCAAATCCACTCCCAGTCGGTTTTTTTCCATCCATTCGGGTAGTTCATCTGCTTGCAAGGTCACTACCATCGTATTCGCATTGACCTGATTGATGACGCCATTAGCTCGATTCTCAGCGCCTTGGTAGCCTTCCTGTGTACTAAAAAAGGAAACTGATTTACCCGAACTGAAGGAGGATGGGTGGTTTGAATCGGGTCGCTCCACTTCCACTAATAATCGCTCTCCCATTCCGATTTTACTCTTTTTGAGGAGGATTGGATGCCATGTGATGCCCTCTTTTTTCTTTTCGCTCAGGCTGGTGTTCAGGAATTTCTTTTGGTATTGAGCCAAATCCTCCTGCCATTCCAACTTTAAAAGTTTGAGTCCATGTTTTAATTCCTCAGCGATATTCGGCATCAATCGTTATTTTAGGCTCGAAACTAATCAACTCCATACTTGTTTTCCAAAAAACCTTCAAAACGATGAATTACCTAGCGCATGCCTACTTGTCTTTTGGCGAGGAAAAGGTCCTTGTTGGGAATTTCATTGCTGATTTTGTGAAAGGAAAAATGCTTTTAGATTACCCTCCATCAATTACACAAGGGATTTTATTACATCGAGAAATCGATCGTTACACCGATGCCTATCCGCTGGTTCGAGCTGGTCAAAGTTACCTAAGACCTGTATTTGGACATTATTCTACGGTAATCACCGATCTGTTTTTTGATTATTTCTTGGGTAAAAATTGGTCGAAATTTTCGGATCAACCGCTCGATGAGTTTATTGAAGCTACTTACGTGACCCTTGAAAATAATTCTGAATATTTCCCAGAGCGTTTTGCTCGGATGTTTTATTGGATGAGAAAAGACAATTGGTTGCTCCATTACAAAACCCTCAAAGGAATGCAGGATTCCCTCACGGGATTGTCCAAACGGACTCGATTTGATTCAAAAATGGAAATTGCACATTTGGCTTTGATCGAACGGGAAGCAGAATTTGAGTTAATTTTCTTCGCTTTTTTCAAGGATTTAGAGACTTTTGCACAAGCCAAACTGATAGAAATCCAATCCCAGCATGACAGTCATTAAACCAAAAGTCTCCACTTATGTATCACTGAGCTTGGTATTGCTCATTTTGATTGCTGGATTAGTCATGATTCTGAGAGACTTTGCTTACAAAGGAAGCTTTGGCCTATGGTTCTATTTGATTGCTTGTACCTTAATCACATTAGTGATCCTCATGCTTCTTGTGAAAATGATGGCAGGATACCGATTTATCACAGCCGGAAGAGACCAGATCATCGTCAAATTACCTTTAAGAGGATATTCAAAAGTTTATCCGGTATCCGAAATTTTGGTTTGGGAGGAAGAGACAATTTTAGCCAATAAGAGACAGTTTAAGCAGTTAACAATAGCATTTACAGATAAGCAGTCTATTTCTGTCAGTAATCACGAACATGAAGCTTATGGGGATTTAGTAGCTTACCTTTCAAAAAAAGCTGGGAAGCAAAAAGTGAAAAATAAAAAAGCCTGAGATACTCAGGCTTAGATTTATCGTTCGTTTCTAAAGTTTTTATCGTAAAGTTCAATGCTTTCGCGAATGATCCGCATCGCATCCTCTTTTCCAAGAAAGTCTTCTACTTTAACCTCCTTATTTTCTAATTTTTTATAATCCTCAAAGAATCTGTGAATTTCTTTCATCAAATGAGGCGGAAGATTATCAATGTCGTCGATATAGTTTACGGATTGATCTCCAGCAGCTACTGCAATGATTTTATCATCTGCCTCACCACCATCAATCATTCGCATGACACCGATTACTTTTGCTTCCACTAAGCACATGGATGGAATGTCAATCTGCGAAATAATCAGGATGTCCAATGGATCATGGTCCTCGCAAAAGGTCTGAGGAATGAACCCATAATTTGCAGGATAATGCACAGCTGAAAATAGCACTCGATCCAGCATCAGCATACCGGTTTTTTTATGCAATTCGTATTTGCCTTTACTTCCTTTAGGGATTTCGATGACTCCAGTAACTACTTCTGGTGCATTCTTTCCAATGTTGACATCATGCCAAGGATTAATCATAATTCGTTTGTTTATAAAAAATCAGAAATTCGATTTAGGATACAAAGGTACGATTTAAACCAAAAAATCACTCCATTGTGGGTAAGGAGATCTTAAAAGCAGTTCCTTCTGCCAGAATAGACTCCAACTTGATCGTGCCTCCAATTTGCTCCACTGCCTCTTTTACCATGTATAATCCCAATCCAGTCCCGACATTTTTTTGAGTAGCTCTGGTAAAAAGCCCAAATACATCTTTTTGATATTTTTCATCGATCCCAATCCCATTGTCGGCAATGGAAATAGTTGCTCCTTCTTCTGTCACTTTGATTGCAATCGTGATCTTCTTCGGTCCATCACCCAGCTTTTGAAACTGGACTGAATTACTAAATAGGTTGTTTAAAATCACCCGAATCTTTGAACCATCTGAAGTAAACTTATGCTCTTGATCAATAGTGATGTCAATGTCAAAATTTGAAAGGTCAAACTTTGACTGATAGGCTTCTATTTGCTGATCTAGTATTTCCTTGAAGTCAATCTCAGATACCTTGTTATCAATCTTTGTGGAACGATAGAAATCCAACATTTTATAAATAAAATCATCCAGTTTAAAGGTAGCTGAATCGATCATTTCAAAATATTCTAAAATATGAGGCTCTTGAATCTCCAATTTAGCAAGTTTTGAAACCCCGGAAATACTCATTAAAGGGCCTCTTAGCTCGTGGGAAAGACTATACACAAACTGATTCATTTCGGAATGCAGTTTTTGCAACTTGACGGTTTTATCTTTCAATTCGGTCCGCATAAAATAAATATCCGCGGCGTTTTTAATCGAGTTTTTTATTTGCTCAATATTCCATGGTTTATCAATAAATCGGTAAACTTCCCCCTTATTGATTGCATCAATGACACTAGCAATGTCTGAATATCCTGTCAGTAAGATTCGGATAGGGTCAGGATTAATCTTGACCATTTGTTCAAAAAATTCTGTGCCTGTCATTCCCGGCATCCTCTGGTCAGCAATGCAGACATGAATTTCCTCCGTCTGGGCAATACGCAAGCCTTCCTCTGCATCAATTGCAGTAAAAATCTTGAAATCTTTTCTTAAAGTCGCTCGGAAAGATTTTAAGTTATTGTCCTCATCATCGATATATAGAACGTGAATCTTATTATTCATGACGTTGCGTACTTTGATAAATCGGAAGGGTTATAATAAAAGTAGTTCCCTGGCCTTCTTCCGTCTCTACCTCCAGGGTGCCCTTATGGTTTTCAATAATAGAATAAACTATTGAAAGACCCAAACCTGTTCCCTTTCCTACGGCTTTGGTTGTAAAGAATGGCTCAAAAATCTTATCCTTGACATGTTTAGGCATTCCTGGGCCATTATCTTCAATTTCAATAGTTATAAAGTCAGTCGAAGATTTTGTTCGAATGGTAATTTTTGGATCTTTTATCGAATCGATATGATCAGAAAGTGCATGAACAGAATTGTTAATAATATTCATGAATACCTGATTGATTTTACCGGCAAGACATTCTACAAGAGGCAATTCTCCAAACTCACGCTCTATACGAATTCGACTAGGCATGGTACTGTTCAATAGAATAATAGTACTATTGATACCATCATGAATATCTACCTTTTTAACATCCTGCTCATCTACTCTTGAGAATATTCGAAGCCCTTTAACGATTTCGACAGTTCGCTTAGCACCATCATCCATGCCTTTCAACAATTGCTCTACTTCATCAAGAACATAGTCCAATTCTAAATCATCTTCAAGGGATTTAGCAGCTTTTAAGGACTCAGGAGTAAATTCCGAAGCTCCAATTTTTCGATAGAAATCAATGACTTCAACAATATCCTTAATGTCCCGCTTCAAAGGAGTAATATTGGAACTCACAAAGTTGATTGGGTTATTAATTTCATGCGCAATACCAGCAGTCAATTGACCAAGTGAAGCCATTTTTTCTTGGTTCACCAACTGACTTTGAGTATTCTGAAGGTTCCGAAGCGCCAACTCCAATTCATCAGTACGGATTTTAACCTTTTCCTCCAAGATAATATTTTGTTCTCGAATCAGTTTTTCATTTTCTCCCAATACTCTTAATCGCTCAGCTTGTTCTTTTTCTTTCTCCTTTTTAAGGATGTTTATTTTATCTGCTAATGCGAAAGAGAGTAA